>CAKZQD010000095.1 GCA_937139485.1 uncultured Bacteroidota bacterium
TGACCTTAAAAATATCGAAAAGCGGATTTTGAAGAGACTGAAGAGTAAAAAAGAGTCTCAAAACCTCTAGCCGCTTGATAGATAGATGATGCATCTGAGCCAATCGACAGACACATCATCCAAAGTTCATCCAGAGGAAAATCAAAAGGCAATGAGCGCACAAGATCCCTTCATACTACTTTCTAGTTAATTATTCCGAAAAAATCAAACGTAAGTTTATATTTGCAGCTTAAGCGCGAATAATAATGAGGCTCGGAACTTTAGCAAGAAAAATCAACATCACCCCTTCTGCATTGACCAATTTCCTAACAAAGGAAGAAATAGAGCTTGCGAGCGGTACCAATACAAAACTCTCCAACGAGCATATCGATTTAGTTTTAGGTCATTTCAAAAAGACGATTCCTGAAGATCCAATCATTGAGGAAACACCTACAGTAGAACCAACCGTTGTAGACAATACTCCCGAAAGAGAACCTGTAGAAACTGAATCTAATCCCATCGAAGCCGAAATACCATCGGAAGAAGTCCTAGAATCGGCAGAAATCAAGAAATCAACTCCAGATGAGACATCAGAAATCATTGAAGAGCAATCTGAACCAGAAATAGAAGAAATTGAGATTACAGGAAGCTTAACTTTAGACTCAAAAGGAAACGCCTTAGTAGATTTCAACGACAGCATTTTTAATGGCAAAATAAGAATAGTTGGCGAAGCCTCATACCAAAGTATTTACGAAAACTATGACGCATATCTTTCTATAAAAAATGTAAACGATACAGAATGTAAAATTTCAGTTTATGGACATTATACTTTGCCTGTAGATAGTACAAATTGGGCTCACGATAGAAGAGATTTTCACGCGCATCAAATTTCTTTTGGCTTTTAACTTTTAAATAAAAAAATATGAATTTTTTCAAACTTTTATCAATATTAATATTTGCAATCTTTTTAACTGCCTGTGGAATGGGAAATCCAAATGGTATAAATAGCGTAACAAATTATCCATATTTCATCACTCCAGATGCACAAATTGTTAAAAAAGTTTTGGTGCCAAAAGGTACAAAGCTCATTTTTGAAGAGCAGTTTCTAAAAAGTGGGAAACAAAACAAAATGCTGCCAGAGAAAAAACTAAAAACGATAGAACTCCAAGATGGAAATACTATAAATTGGGGTGGTGTTCCAGTAACTATGATAAATAAATACTTCAACACTGAAATGAGTGGCTATTCTGTTTATGCAGACTTTAATAAATTAAAAGAAGAAGAAAAAACAAAATTTTCTTCAGTTTGGAATAGTTGTAATGATGATTTAGGAGTAAAAGTAGCCAATACAGATGATTGGTCTTTTAACAAAAATAACATTATAGATGTAGAAAGTTGTAGTGTACTTTATCAGCGATATTTTAAAGGAGACGCACATCAACAAAAATTTTTAGACTACTTATATTATGAATTGCAAAGTGTAGAAACTAAATAATGAATATGAAAATGAGACAGTTTTTTATTACAATTTTTATTTTAGTCAGTTGCTCAGTAGTTGCACAAACTAAATCTTTGAGAGAACTTCTTTTAGAAGCAGATAATGTAGCTATAACAGAAAAAATAGAGCATTCATTTTTTGATAATGAAAAACTGATTGCGCTTACAGACCATACTAAAAAGAATTTTTTAGATAGTGTAAAAATTATCTCGTTCCTCAAAAAAGGAAAAGCTAAAATTAAAATAGAAAAATTATACATAAAAATAGATATTGGAAACGCATTTTTTGAAACCATTCAAATACCCGAACTTGTGCCAGACTTTGACCCATATAGCAACCCAGTTTACAAAACCATTCTCTTTACAAAAACGCACAAAGAATTTACCGAAGTGCTTTATTATAAAGAAATAGATGAACGAAACATTCAAAAAGTAAAAGACTTTATAAAATGGATAGAAGAAACCAAAAAGCTAAAAAATGATAGCGAAAAATGTAAAGCATACCTCAACAAATATTTTTCTATGATAGCAAACAATAGTATAAGTACCGAATTTGAAATTTTTGAAAACATACTTTTGCCTACTTCCTCATTTATGCTTTATTATAAAAGCAAAGCACCTGAAGCTACTATTTTGAATGAAAAACAAAAAGAAATTTTAAAAAATGAAGTCTTTAGTAGCTATTTAAAAAGTATAGAAAACACGAAATTAGTCTATAGCTTTTTCCCTGAAGAAACTTTAGCATTTTACATAAAAAAGCTCAACAATGTAAATACTTATTCAGATGATTTTTATGAAAACAAACGATATTATTTTTCATTTTTAGAATTTGTACTTCAAGAAACAAATCACTTTAACAAAGACAGCAAATTATTGATGAATATATTATCTTCTTATGTACTTGACGAGCATTATTTACAAGCAGATATTTTTGAAAAATTGGTAGAAAAAATAAACGAATAACATACTTAAAACGTCTATGACAACATTAAAATATAGAGAATTAAGCTTAACAAGAAGAATAGTTTTTACTTTAGTTTGGGTAGGAATTTGCACAATACCTTTTATAATGGTTGCAGTAATCTTAATTAACTTTTTCAACACAAATTTTGAACCAGGAAGTGATACTGTACAAAACTTAATTATGATTTCTTTAGTGTTGATTGGTGTTTTTACCATAATGCTTCCAGCATTAATTCTTATAAAGTATGTAGGCAAAAAATGTACTTTAATTATTGATAATCATTCTATTATGATAACAAAAAGTAAGGAAATCAATAAAATAGAACTAAAAGACATTATCTTTATGGAGTTAGAAAAATTATCGGTTCCCATTTTTAGAATTTATGGTAAAAATGAAAATGTATTAGCAGAAATAAAGCCTTATGAAACTTTTACAAAAGTAGAAAATCAAAGCCTTACGCTATTAATAAACGCAATTAAAAAATGTATAGAAACAAGCGAAGAAGAAATAAGTAAAACACAACTCAATGCAAAATATAAAACCATAAAGTATTATAAAATTTAAGCTATTTTTATAGCGCAAAATAATAAATTTCTAAAAAAAAACTATGACAAACATAAGCACCAGTTTAAACTCTGCTGGTAAAATTATTTACACGTATAAAAAATTAAATAAATGATAACATTAATAAAAAAACTCTTTTTTAAAATACATTTGAATAAGAGATCGAATATCTCTAATGAGCAATATAACAAAATTGCTATTGGAGCATTGTATAGTGAACAGCAAGGTGCGTTTATAAACTCGCTAACTTCTGGTATCAACAAATCAAAACTTCAAAAACTACTTTCAAGTTGGTGGGGAATAAATAATGAAATAGAAGCTATTGAAAGTTTAGATTATTTATTAAAAAAAGGATTTAGATATTATTTTGAATCTGTAATTGAAGCGTATTTAGCAAAAGAAAATCAGCAAAAAGAAGCAATTATTGCTAAAGGTTTGGATAATACGGTTAAAGAATATGAAGAAGATGTTGAAAAAGCCTTCTCACAATTATATAATCTAACAGACACTTTTGAAGAATTAAGCAAGAATGGAATTATAACCAATGTGAACGATTTACGAAAAATTGGCAACCTAGGTTGGGATTGTGGTAGAATGGTATTTTTAGCAAGAGTTTGTTTTGATGCAGGTTATATTTCTGAAGCAAAAGCTTGGCATTATATAAATGAAGCATACAAACTGGCTATTGAAAAATTTTCAAATTGGGAAGGTTTTTCAAAAAGTTATATCCTAGGTAGAGGAATGTGGGGCGGAACAGGCTGCTATAATGAAGGTATTATGGATATTGCTAAATACTTACTGAAAGAAGAAAAAAGCCCTTGGGTACAAATGAAATTTAAATAAATAATAAAATAAAAACAAATTATAATGAAAAAATTAAAATTTAAACACAACTTAGTTATACTACTTTTTGCATTTGCACTATACAGCTGTGGTAATAACGAGCCAGCAACACCTATAAATGCTGAACAATTCAGTAAACTCTATGAAAATAAAGAAAATAGCAATAAAAGATTTAGTATTACCGGCTTTCCATTCTTAGATAAAGATGTAACCGTTAGAAACAATATGAAAATATCGGTGTCTATATATTCTGAAGCGAACGGAAAAGGAGAAAATATAGCTAGTGTTAATATGAGATATAAAGAATATAAAAACGGAATGTATATACCAGATAATTTCACAGCAGAAGACTTACAAATTTTTGACAATGAAGGAAATCAATTTGGTGTAAATGATAAAATTACTGTTTCATTTACAATGGATTTAAACACAAATAGGCCACCTAGTAAAGAAAGGACTTCTATGGGAAAAGTGAATGGCAAAATGCAAAAAATAATTATTCCTGCTCAATATTATGGAAATGGACCTAAAAATTTAAAAATAGAAAAATCAAAAGAATAAGCGACAGTATTCAATGTGAAAAATATATTAAAGAGTATTTAAACATAAACTATGACAAACATAAGCATCAATTTAAACGCAAAACTACAACCAATGCACCGTCACGACTTAGAAGACGCACTGCAAGAAACGCTGAGTAAGTTAGATTTTGAAGTAGAAGTTACCGGAGGAGGAACAGCACAAGAACCCAATGGAGAAATAGCTTCTTGCGATATAGAATTAAGTATTTCAGACAAATCTGACGAAACCATCAATAAAATTAAAGGTGTTATGGAATTTATGCTAGCTCCTGTAGGTTCAAAAATTACTATTTATCCAGAAAATGAAAATGATAAAACCATAACAATTCCCATTGGAACTCAGCAAGGCTTGGGTTTATATTTAAACGGAAAAGATTTAGATGATGAAGTGTATAAAAACTACGACATCAATTTTATCTATGAAGAAATTGAACGTTTACTTGGCGATTTTAAAACAGGACACATTGCCAGTTATTGGGAAGGAGAAGAAACTTCACTTTACTTATATGGCGAAAGTTTTGAAGAAATGCACAGTAAAATAAAACCATTACTTGACGAATATCCTTTGTGTGAAAAATGTAGAGTGGTTAGAATTGCTTAAGAAAAATTTACACTAAAAAACAAAACAAAGTATATTTGCATTAAATTTATAAAATAAGAATGAAATAATACTTATACTTCCTGTTGCATATATTTGTCTCTTCTTCTTGTACTGAAACAATTGAAAATACTAAAAAAAACTGAAGTGTTCTTCAACAACAATAAGGGTCTTATAGCAGACAGCACAGTAATGAAAAGTACTTTTAAAAGCTATGAGTGTGTTTACAAAACCTTACCTAGAATTATTGAATAGAGAAGCTTTGGAATCACTTTTAGAATAGATATTACATCTTATTTATGATTTAAAACCCAAAGATTCCTCATGGAAGTATAATGCTATAAATTTTATTTGTTCTTTAACTCAATTGTTTCTTTTCTATTAGTTGAAACAAATTTATCAGAAGGAGAGTACCTTAAATTAGTTAAAGATTTTTAATATTATAAAACCAACCTATTTATCACATTCTGTCTTGTATCACAATACCTCATGTTCTATACTTGTATATAGTAATTTTGATGCTCGACAGTGCCTAGCAACATTGCTATTTTCATAAAACTACTTGAATATCCTCATCACTAACAAAAGCCTCATTCTTAAACTTTTGAAAAACCCTTACAGTTGTTATTACATCTTTTTGGCAGTAAGTTGTAATTCTGCTCAAATCATTTTCTTGCCAATATACATTGCCAACCATACTACCATCTATATCATCTTTTGGAGTAGGAATGTCAAAAAGTGCTGCTAATAAATTTAGAGAAGTGTAAGCTTTATAATCTCCAAATTTCCATAGTTGTAATGTATCTATAAAATTAACTTCCCAAGGTTTTTTACCGTGAATGTTTAACATTTCTGGAAGTTTAATACCGTTTATTAGCATTCTTCTACAGATATATGGAATGTCAAATTCTTTTATGTTGTGCCCACAAATAGTTTGGTTTTGAGTGTCTGTATAATTATTACTTAATAAAGTTGCAAAAGTTTTTAGGAGTTTGGTTTCATTATCTCCGCTAAAAGATTTTATTCTAAGTTTGTCATTTTTCTCACTTTTTGTTAAATAGCCACAAGAAATACAAACTATTTTACCAAATTCGGCATATATAGCAGCTTTTTCGGTATAACTTTCTTCAAAAGAAATTTCTGAGTCTTTTATAAGTGTGTGATGTTTTTTTTGCCAAAGTTTTTGAAATGTTTCAGTTAACTCTGTATAAGATTTTTTAAAAGATACGGTTTCAATATCAATAAATAGAATATTATATTTATTTACGGCACTTATCATTTTTTAAAGGTATAAATAAAAATGGAATAAACAAAAAAAATCCCAAAACACAAAAAAGTGAATTGGGATTTTAAATCTAAAAACTATCGACTAATAATAAGTCAATCGTCTAACTTTTGCAATGTGTTTTGCGTATCTAATTACTTGATTTGTGTAGCCAAATTCATTGTCGTACCAGGTATAAATAACTACTCTGTCGCCTTCTTTGTTTACAATAGTATTTAAAGAATCTATTTCAGAAGCAGAAGTATTTCCTACTACATCTGTAGATACGTGTTCTGAAGATGCGGCATAACCAATTTGCTCTACCAAATCGCCTTTTAAGGCAGCGTTTCTAAATAAACCGTTAATTTCTTCAACACCATTTTCTATTTTTTTCTTTAGTGTCATACTCATTATAGCTATAGAGGCATTTGGTGTAGGTACACGTACTGCGCTAGCTGTTAATTTACCTTCAAAATGTGGAAAAATTTTAATTGCCGCTTTTGCTGCACCTGTAGAAGTTAATACCATGTTTAAAGCCGCAGATCTTCCTCTTCTTGCTTTGCTATGGATATTATCTATTAGGTTCTGGTCGTTTGTGTAGGCGTGAATAGTTTCTATATGTCCATCTTTTAAACCATAGTTTTCTTCTATTAAATGTAAAACAGGTGCTATACAGTTTGTAGTACAAGAAGCTGCAGAAAAAATTGTTTCTTTGTTTACATCTACTTTATTATGGTTTATACCAAATACTACATTTTCAATATCGCTTCCTGCAGGTGCAGTTAGTAATACTTGTTTTGCTCCTTTGGCTTGTAAGTGTTGTGAAAGAGCTTCTCTATCTTTCCAAATTCCCATATTGTCTATCACCAAAGCATCTTTTATTCCATAATCTCCATAGTTTATTTCGCTTGGGTGGTTGGCATAAATCATTTGTATTACGTTTCCGTTTACAATTAGTCTATTATTTTCTTTATCTACTCTTACGGTTCCTGCCATTTTTCCATGTACAGAATCTTTTCTTAGTAAACTTGCTCTTTTTACAATATCATCGCTACCTTTTTTTCTAACAACTATAGCTTTCAGTCTTAGTTGAGAACCGTTTCCTACTTGTTCTGTTAGTAATCTTGCTGCAAGTCTTCCTATTCTACCAAAACCATATAAAACCACATCTTTGGGTTCTAAAATCATTTTGTCTTTTCCAATAAAGTCTTTTAATTCGGTATTTAAAAAATCTTCTAAAGAATCTTTTTTGGTGTCTTTAGTATGCCATTTTTCTTCTAATGTTCCTATATCTATTTTAGAAGGTGCTAAATCCATTTTTGAAAGAATTTTTGCTATTTCTAATGATTCATTTACCGTAGCAGGAATTTGAGCAAATTTCTTTGCGTATAAATGGTCGTTGATTACTTCTGTAACGCTTTTGTCTACTAGTTTTCTTCTAAAAAGTACAAGCTCTACAGATTTTTCGTAGTATAAACCACTTGCATAGTTAATTAATTCTAGAGCAATTTTTTCTTGTCCTATAAAACTTTTTAATTCTTCTTCAAAAATGTCTTTATTCATTTTTTAGTTTTAAATGTTAGTTAAATAAAAAGGTCGGAAATTTACTTCCGACCTAAATTGTATTTTAAATGTATTGTTTCATAAAAGATATTCTTTCCCTTACGGTGCCAATTTTAGTTTCCTAAATAAGCTTTTAAAAGTTTACTTCTTGAAGTTGTTCTCAATTTATTAATGGCTTTGTCTTTAATTTGACGAACTCTTTCTCTTGTTAAGTCAAATTGTGCGCCTATATCTTCTAAAGACATTGGATGCTCAACACCAATACCGAAGTAAAGTTTTATTACATCTTTTTGTCTTTCAGAAAGTGTGCTCAACGAACGCTCTATTTCACCTCTTAAAGAATCTGTATATTCTAAACCAGAATCTGTTTTAGCAGTATTGTCGTTTTCTAAAACATCTAGCAAAGAATTGTCTTCTCCGTTTACAAAAGGTGCATCCATAGATACGTGTCTAGAAGCTACGCTTAAAGTAGTTTCTACTTCAGAAGTTTGCAGTTCTAATAATTCTGCCAACTCTTCTGGTGTAGGTTCTCTTTCAAATTCTTGTTCTAGTTTAGAAAAAGCCTTATTAATTTTGTTTAAAGATCCAACTTTGTTTAGTGGTAATCTTACAATTCTAGATTGCTCTGCTAGTGCTTGCAAAATAGATTGACGAATCCACCAAACGGCATAAGAAATAAATTTAAAACCTCTTGTTTCATCAAAACGCTGTGCTGCTTTGATTAATCCCAGATTTCCTTCGTTGATTAAATCACTTAAAGAAAGACCTTGATTTTGATATTGCTTGGAAACTGAAACCACAAATCTTAAATTTGCTTTTGTTAGTTTTTCCAACGCTGCTTGATCGCCTTGTCTAATTCTTTGCGCTAATTCAACTTCGTCATCTGGCTTTAACAAATCTACTTTTCCAATTTCTTGAAGATATTTCTCCAATGATTGCGACTCACGATTTGTTATCGATTTTGTAATTTTTAGCTGACGCATGTAATTATTGTTTTAAATTATTGTTAATTAATGTACAAAGATACTTTTTTTCTTACTGCAATAAAAGTTTTTCTTTGCTTATCTTCTTTTAATATACGTATATAATGTGTATAATGTTGCCTTGTAAAATTATTTTTTGCAATAAAAATGTGTTATAATTGCAAAATTCTTAATTTAAATAAAGAAGAAAATGGGAAAAGTGAAGTTTACATGTGAATTTGTGGTGCGTTCGTCTCCTGGTATTTTATATAGTTTTTTAACCTCTTCGTCTAGTTTGGCGCAGTGGTTTTCAGATACTTGCGATATTAATGGTAAGATATATACTTTTGGCTGGGATGGTGCAGAAGAAGAAGCTGAACGCTTAGATTTTATTGAAGATCAATATGTTAAGTATAGATGGACTGATAGTGAAGAAGATGAATTTTTTGATTTTGAAATTTCAAAATCTGAAATCTCAAACGATACAATTTTAACTATTAATGATTTTGCAGAAGAAGATGAAATTGAAGATCAAAGTTTACTTTGGGAAAGTCAAATAAAATCATTGTCGGCAGTTATTGGTGCAGGTTAAAAAAACTTAATTATTATTATTTTGAGTTATATACAGCAACTCTAGTTGAGTTTGCGGTATTGTTTTTTTACTTTTGCGTGCATAGTGTTTTATTTTTTATTCTAAAATTTAATTTTACCAACACTATTTATTTATAATGAAAAAACTAGATTTTCTTTTACTTAAAAGTTATATTGGTCCACTTTTACTGACGTTTTTCATTACACTTTTTGTTTTTGATATGCAGTTTTTATGGAAGTATATCGATGATCTTATTGGCAAAGGTTTAGATACGGTTGTACTTTTAGAATTAATGTTTTATGCATCTGCTACCATGGTGCCAATGGCTTTGCCGCTTGCTGTATTGCTGGCTTCTATAATGACTTTTGGGTCTTTTGGCGAGCATTTTGAACTTACCGCTATTAAGTCTTCAGGAATTTCGCTATTCCGTTTTATGCGTCCACTTATTGTGTTTTCGCTTTGTTTAGCACTTGCTGCATTTTACTTTTCAAATAATATATTGCCAGTTTCTAATTTAAAATTTAGAACACTTTTATATGACATAAGGCATCAAAAACCAGCACTTGATTTTAAACCTGGTTTTTTTAACGATGCCATAGATGGCTTTAGTATAAGAATAGAAGCTAAGAGCGAAGATGAAAAAACAATTTATGGCGTACTCATTTACGACCATAGTAAAGGTGCAGACAATAAGCATGTAATAATAGCAGATAGTGCCAAATTTTTAGATAAAAACCAAGGCAAAGAACTAGTTATAGTTTTGTACAATGGCTACGATTATAAAGAAGAAGCTGCACTAAATGCAAATGCTAATAATGATGATTCGCATTTTAAAACCAAGTTTCAGCAATGGGAAAAACACTTTGATTTATCTGAGTTTCAATTACAAAATACCGATGATGATATGTTTAGTAAAATGCACGGAATGCTAAATATTAAACAGATATTCAACGAATTAGACACCGTAAAATTAAAAGAAGAAAAAGAAAGAAAGCTCTTAGCCAGAAATTTAGCAAACTACTTTATAAACGAAAAAGAAAAACGAGATACTTCAGATATGTTTGTAGTAGACTCATTAACAAACAACTTTATAGTAAAAACTGAGGAGAATTATAAATTTTTTATAAAAAGAAATTTAGCAGATACAAGTACAAAAGAAATTTATGATACTTTGTTAGTAAGAAATTTTAAAGAAGATTACCTACAAAAAAATACAGAAGAAAAGAAAGCAATATTGGCAAATGCCGCAAATGCAGCACGGAATATAAAAAATATATTAATGAGCAAAAAAGAAGTGCTCAAATCTAAAAAAAAGGACAAAGGAAAATATTGGATAGAAATTCATAGAAAATTTACACTTGCTGTGGCTTGTATTGTTTTGTTTTTTATAGGCGCGCCGCTTGGTTCTATAGTAAAAAAAGGTGGTTTGGGCTGGCCTATGGTTATGGCGGTTTTGTTTTTTGTATTATACCATTTGTTTACAATAGTAGGTGAAAAGTCTGCCGTAAAAGGCGTTATAGAAATTTGGCAAGGAATGTGGCTTTCTACCATGATATTGTTGCCAATAGGAGTGTTTTTAACCGTAAAAGCTAAGAATGATTCGAAGTTGTTTAATGGAGATAAAATAATCAATTTGATAAATGAAATTAAGAAAAAAAATAAAAATGAAAAGTAAACTATCAATATGTATTATTCTATTAATTTTTAATACAGCTTTACAGGCTCAAAAGTCGAACTTTGATATAATGGTAAAAAATAAAACAGTAGGCGAAGCAACTATTACAAAAAAAAATATTTCAGATACGGAGTATTCTATAAAGTATACTTTTGATGCGTCCATTACCATTTTATTTATTACAACTACTGTAGATATGGATATTTTAATGAGTTATAAAAATAATCAACTCGTAGAAGGAAATGTAAATTATTTATACAATAACAAAAGAACTATTACAAAATATAAATGGAATGGATCAAGTTATGACGTAGATCAAGATGGAAAAAAATCGAGATTGAACGAAAAAGTTTTATTTTCAACTATGAATTTATATGAAAAAGAACCATTAGGGGTAAAAAAAATATTTTTAGAAAATCAAAATGAATTTACAGAAATTAAAAATTTAGGCAATAATACTTATTTTGCAAAAGTAGATGGCGATGATTGTACATATACTTACAAAAATGCTGAACTACAAAAAATATTGATTGATGCATTTGTAAATATAACAATAATAAGAAAAAATTAAAACGAGTTTGAAAAACGCATTAAAACATAATTTAGTATTTGTTTATTTATTTATAATTTGGACAATATTTGGCGCATTATTTCTTCTAGCAATAGAAAAAGGCGATTTGGTTTTATGGTTCAATGAACATAGGTATCCTTTATCTGATTTTTATTTTATAGTAGCATCAAAACTTGCAGAGTATGGTTTTATTATTTTTTTCTTGCTTGTGCTTTTAAATATAAGTTTTGGAAAAGCCTTTATTGCAGCCATTACATGGTTGTTTACTGGCATAGCAGCGCAAAGCTTAAAAAGAGTATTTGATTTACCAAGACCAGCAGGTTTTTTCGATGAAAGCATATTAAATTTTATTGGAGAAACGAAACTGCATTATGCACATAGTTTTCCATCTGGGCATACTACTACTGCATTTGCTTTGTTTTTTTTATTTGCATTGTTTACTAAAAATATAAAATGGCAATTTTTGTTCTTTTTTTTAGCGCTCTCTGTTGCATTTTCAAGAGTATATTTACTACAACATTTTTTTGTAGATGTATATTTTGGAAGCATATTAGGAATTATTATTGCAGTATTAGTTTTTGTAAGTGTCAATAGTTCTAATATCTTTGGATTTCAAAAGTGGAAAAATAAAAACATTGGAAAAAAGAACTTGTTTTAATTGAAATTCTTTAATAACATACCAACCAGATTAATTATCCTATTATTAGGAGCTTTAATATTTATTCCATTCTTGGGAGAAGCACACTTGTTCGATTGGGATGAAATAAATTTTGCCGAAGCAGCAAGAGAAATGTTGCTTACTCAAAACTTTGAAGAAGTTCAAATTGGCTATGAAGTATTTACAGAAAAACCACCATTGTTTTTTTGGTTGCAAGCGGCTTCTATGCATGTTTTTGGGGTCAATGAATTTGCAGCAAGATTTCCAAATGCTATTATAGGTATTATTACACTTTTAGTGTTGTTTCAAATTGGTAAACGTTTAAAAGATAGTGCTTTTGGTGTAATTTGGGTCTTGGTTTACATCAGTAGCTTTTTGCCGCATTTGTATTTTAAATCTGGCTTAATAGATCCCACATTTAACCTTTTTATTTTTCTTGGAATTTATTTTGTAACACTTCTTACCGAAAACGAAGAGTTTTATTATATAAAAAATAGAAAACTACGCAGAATAAAGCTCTTAACTTTTTCAGCTTTTTTTGTTGGCTTGGCTGTACTAACCAAAGGGCCAGTTGGTTTATTGTTGCATATACTTACATTTAGTTTGTATTTGGTAATGACAAAATTTAAAAAAAACCATTCGTTTACAGAATTACTATGGTTTTCATTTGTATTTATACTTACCGCATTTACATGGTATGGAATAGGCTTTTTAGAAAACGGGCCTAGTTTTTTAGCCGAATTTATAGAAAGAAATTTAGATCTTTTAAGAACACAAGATGCTGGGCACGGCGGTCCATTTTATTATCATTTTGTAGTTTTACTATTGGGTTGTTTTCCTGCATCTATTTTAATGTTTGGTGGTATAAAAAAGCATAAGTTTTCTACAGATTTGCTCCAAAATTTCCAACGATGGATGATTGCACTTTTAGTTGTAGTTCTTGTAGTTTTTTCTATTGTACAAACCAAAATTGTGCATTATTCTTCAATGGCATATTTTCCAATTACTTTTTTTGCTGCGTACTATATTTATTACTATTTAAAAGGAAAAAAGAAATGGAAATGGTATCATAATACGCTATTGCTTTTTATAGGAGTAATTTGGGGTGTTGCTATTACTATTGTTCCGTTGGTAGGTTTCAATCCGGAAATTATTATTGGTTTTATAAAAGACGATTTTGTAGTAGCAAATCTTCAAGCAAAAGTATATTGGTCCAATTGGGAAGCTTTTTATGGTTTGGTTTTTATTTTTGCATTAGTAGTAAGTGCAAATTTGTTTTATGTAAAAAGAAAAAAGTTGGGTGTTGGTATTTTATTAATTTCTTGTGCTATTATTATGGAAGTTGTTTTAATCTTTTTTGTACCAAGAATAGAACAATATACACAAGCTGCTCCTATAGAATTTTATGAATCTAAACAAACAGAAGATTGTTACATTGGAATATTAAAATTTAAAAGCTACGCACATTTTTATTATAATAAAATGGAATTGGAAGATTGTATTTATACCAATCAAGAGCTTTTAGAGAATACATTAACTAAACCTGCATATTTTGTAAGTAAAAATATTCACAAAGATGAGCTTTTGAAGAAGCATGTAAATCTAGAAGTGCTTTATGAAAAGAATGGATTTGTGTTTTATGAAAAGAAGTAATTTTTGTCGCAGTTTTCGGTTTTCTCAGCTATTCGCCATTGCGATGAGGTACTAAGAAGCAATCTTTTAGTTAAATGTATTTATTTAAAATTTAAGAAGAAATTTTGTCAATCATATATTTCATTATTCTATAAAAAAAACTGTGAAAGATTCCAAATATATTTTTCTTAGGAAAAAAGAATTTTGGAATGACGGAACATTCAACATTCAACACCAAACATCTAACATCTAACATCAAACTTACAACAAGTTTCTCATTTTTTTTAACAATAATCTTGCCCTTTTAGAAAATTACTTTAAATTTACGTCCTAGAATGAAGCCAAGAATAATTTTAGATACTACACAGTTGAATTTAGTAATAAACAGGCTTTGTTATCAATTAATAGAAGATCAAAGAAATTTTTCAGAAACCGTTATTATTGGTGTTCAACCAAGAGGAATATTTTTAGCACAGCGAATTTTTAGACGTTTAAAAGAACTAGAAAATAAACAATGCGCACATTTTGGAAAATTAGACATTACTTTTCATAGAGATGATTTTGGTTCAGATAAAATTTTAACACCAAACGAAACAGATTTAGATTTTTCTATAGAAAACAAACGTGTAGTTTTAATAGACGATGTTTTATATTCTGGAAGAACCATTAGAGCAGCACTAGATGCACTACTTTCATTCGGAAGACCAAAAGATGTAGAACTAATGGTTTTAATAGATAGGAAATTACATAGAGATTTACCCATAAAAGCAAAATATGTAGGTAAAACTATAGATTCTATTGTAGATGAACGTGTAAAAGTAGAATGGGAATCTGAAGACGGAAAAGATCAGGTTTGGATTTTACCTTTAAAAGCAGAAACAAAAAATAAATAATTAATGAGTTTATTAAGTCAGAAACATTTATTGGGAATAGAACATATCACAAAAGAAGATATTAAACTAATATTTGAAACGGCTACTGAGTTTAAAGAAGTTCTTCAAAGAAAAATTAAGAAAGTACCTTCATTAAGAGACATTACCATAGCCAATTTATTTTTTGAAAACTCTACACGTACAAGAATTTCTTTTGAACTAGCAGAAAAAAGACTATCTGCAGATGTGATAAATTTTTCGGCAGCATCTTCTTCAACCAAAAAAGGAGAAACACTTATAGATACAGTGAACAATATCTTAGCTATGAAAGTAGATATGATAGTAATGCGACACCCAAACCCTGGAGCGCACTTGCTACTTTCAAAACATATAGATGCACAAATTGTAAACGCAGGTGATGGTACACATGAACACCCAACACAGGCACTTTTAGACGCTTTTTCTATGCAGGAACAACTTGGCGATTTAAAAGGAAAGAAAATTGCCATTTTTGGAGATATAAAACACTCTAGAGTAGCACTTTCAAATATTTATTGTTTGCAAAAATTGGGTGCAAAAGTAAAAGTTTGTGGTCCGCCTACGCTTATTCCAAAATATATAGAATCTCTTGGTGTAGAAGTTTCTTACAATGCACAAGAAACACTAGAATGGTGCGATGTTGCAAATATTTTAAGAATACAATTAGAAAGACAAGATATAAAGTATATTCCAAGCCTTAGAGAATATAATATTGCATTTGGAATTACTAAAAAAATGCTAGATTCTTTAGATAAAAAAATTGTAGTAATGCACCCTGGCCCTATGAATAGAGGAGTAGAGATAGAATCTGATGTAGCAGATTCTGAACATTCTATAATTTTACAACAAGTAGAAAATGGAGTTGCAATAAGAATGGCAGTTTTATATCTTTTAGCAGGAAAAGGTTCTTAATATACTCTTTTAATAAATTTTAAAGCACTTATGTTTTCCAAAAGCTTTAACTTTGTGCTTTAAAAATTTTAAAAAATTCACGAATGAATATTACAGAAAATGCGGTAGTGCAAATGCATTACAAATTAACAAATAAAGAAGGAATGCTTTTGGACTCTTCTGAAGGAAGAGAACCACTAACATATATGCACGGAAAACAAATGCTTATTCCAGGTTTAGAAAATCAGTTAAATGGAAAAGAAGTTGGAAACAAATTTGTAGCAGAAGTACCAGCAGCAGAAGCTTACGGACAAAAAAGTGATGAAATGATTCATATAGTGCCAAAAGAAAACTTTAAGGGCGATGGAGAGTTAAAGCCAGGCTTACAAATTCAAATAGATACCAATCAAGGACAGCAAATGGCTATAATTACTAAAGTAGAAGGTAATGATGTAACCATAGATATGAATCATCCATTGGCAGGAATGGATTTGAGCTTTGATGTAGAAATTGTAGATATAAGAGAGGCTACAAAAGAAGAAATAGAACATGGACATGTACACGGACCAGGTGGACACCAGCATTAGGAAATAAATAATTTTAAAAAAGGCTAAAATCATTGATTTTGGCCTTTTTTGTATTTTTGAATAAACTTGTACAAATAAGCTATATTTGTAGCATAAATAATAATTAGAAAATTGACTAAAGAAAAAAGTAAATGGCGCACCAAACTTCATGATATAATATATGAAGCAGATACACCTGCGGGTAAATGGTTCGATATTTCTTTGCTTATTTTAATTTTAGTAAGTATTGTTTTGGTGATGGTAGAAAGTGTTGAAGAAATAAGACTTCAGCATCAAAATCTTATTGTAACACTAGAATGGGTAGTTACTATACTTTTTACTTTAGAATATTTTGCACGAATTATTACTATAAATAAACCAAAATCGTACATTTTTAGTTTTTATGGAATTATAGATTTTTTATCGACCATTCCTATGTATTTATCTTTTTTCTTTGTTGGTGCAAATGCTTTTATAGCACTTAGAGGCTTACGTTTGTTACGTATTTTTAGAATTTTGAAATTGGCACAGTTTGTTGGTGAATCTGACAATTTAGTAAGAGCCATGAAAAACAGTAGAGCAAAAATTATTGTTTTTTTAGTTGCGGTATTAAGTATGTCTATAATTTTAGGAACGCTTATGTATTTGGTAGAAGCAGGGCAAGACAGTGGCTTTGATAGTATACCAAGAAGTGTGTATTGGACCATAGTTACTTTAACTACAGTAGGCTATGGCGATATAGCACCAGCTTCTGCTATTGGGCAGTTTATAGCAGCTATTATTATGATTTTGGGATATGGAATCATTGCTGTGCCTACAGGTATAGTATCTGCAGAATACGTAAATAAGAAAAAAATACACGTAAACACTCAGAGTTGTATAAACTGTGGTAAAGAAGGACATAAAGACGAAGCCGATTTTTGTTATAATTGTGGAAATAAACTTCACGATTAGCATTTTTTAATTTCAGTTTTCAACTTTTTTCTAGGATAAGGTTTTTAACTCCTTTATATTTGTTATAACTCTAAAAATGCAAAATTTAATTCTACATATAGAAGCTATTATTTTTTCTTCAGCAAGTGCTGTAAGTATCAAAGAACTAATGACAAGTTTTAAAAATTCTACCGAAGAAAATTTAGAACAATCTGAATTAGAAAATTGTATTTCTGAATTGATCAAAAAATATTCTGATGAAAAATACTCTTTTGAATTAAAAAAAGTTGGTGGCGGCTATCAGTTTTTAACCAAGCCAGTTTATCATGATTCTATTTCTTTATTTTTAAACCAAAAAGCAAAGCGAAAGCTATCTACTTCGGCACTAGAAACACTTTCTATAATAGCATATAAACAACCAGTTACAAAATCTGAAATAGAGCAAATAAGAGGTGTAAACTCAGATTATAGTGTACATAAATTATTAGAAAAAGAACTCATTAACATTGCTGGAAAAGCAGACAGACCCGGTAAGCCTATTTTATATGTTGTGAGTCAATACTTTTTAGATTATTTTGGAATAAATTCTATAGAAGAAATGCCTAAACTGAAAGAAATAATGCCTCAACAAGAAAATGAAATAGGAGTTTCAGAAGAATAATTTTTTTAAAAAAAGTTACAATAAAAATCAAGGAAAAAGCCTTGAGCAAAATATAAATTATGAAATACGAACAAATTAATAACAAGCTTTTTATAGAAAATAGAAAAAGATTTGTTGCACAAATGAAGCCAAATTCGATAGCAATTTTTACTTCAAATGATATTTTTCCAAGAAATGGAGATTCGGCATTTAAATACAGACAAGGCTCAGATATTTTTTATCTTTCGGGTTTAGACCAAGAAGAAACAATTTTGGTTTTATACCCAGATGCTCCTGTAGCTGCATACAAAGAAGTAGCTTATGTAAGAGAAACCAATGAGCATATTGCAGTTTGGGAAGGAGAGAAGTATACAAAAGAAAAGGCAAGAGAAGTTTCTGGAATTAATTCAATATCTTGGAATGATAATTTTCTTAATGCCCAGTTAGGAGCTATGCTAAACCAAGCAAGCCATATTTATTTAAATTTAAACGAAAACGATAGAGCAGAAAGTAAAATTGCTACACAAGATGTTCGTTTGTTTAATGAATTGAAAGCTAAATATCCTTTACATAATTTTGAAAGGTCGGCACCAATAATGGCTGCACTAAGATCTATAAAGCAAGAAATTGAAATAGATATAATGCAAGATGCTTGTAATATTACTGAATCTGCTTTTAGAAAAGTATTAGATTTTGTAAAACCAGGTATAATGGAATACGAAGTAGAAGCAGAAATTATTGCAGAATTTATTAGAAAAAGAGGAAACGGACACGCTTATGAACCTATTGTAGCTTCTGGAGCAAATGCCTGTGTTTTGCACTATGTAGAAAACAATAGAGAATGTAAAGATGGAGATTTGTTGTTGATGGATTTTGGTTGTGAATATGCAAATTATGCTTCAGATTTAACCAGAACTATTCCTGTAAACGGAAAGTTTTCTCCAAGACAAAAAGAAGTTTATCAAGCGTGCTTAAATGTGCACCATAAAGCCAATGATTTAATGAATCCTGGAATTACTTTGAACGAATATAATTCAGAAGTAAAAAAGCTAATGCAATCTGCTTTGATAGATATTTCGTTAATAGATAAAACGGCGGCTCAAAAAGAAAAAGATGCTTTGACTTTAAAGTATTTTCCACATGGAACAAGCCATTACTTAGGATTAGATGTACACGATATTGGAAATAGATATGCAAAAATGGAAGAAAACATGTGTTTTACCATAGAACCAGGAATATACATAAGAGAAGAAGGCATTGGAATAAGAATAGAAAACGATTTTATAGTAAAATCTGGAAAAAACATAGATTTAATGAAAAATATTCCAATAGAAGTAGATGAAATTGAAGACTTAATGAATGCCTAATACCTCTATTTTAAAAATGGAATCATAATTGTAAGTATTTAAAAGAATTATCGTCTTAATTAAAAACAAAAAATATGAAATATATAAAATCAATTGCTGTTTTAGCAATATTATTTTTTACTACAACTGCATTTGTAGTAAATGAGAAAAATAGCAAACCCTTAGCTTCGAAAGGAGGTTTGGAATGGCATACAGACTTTGAAAAAGCTAGAAAAATAGCTACAGAAGAAAATAAGCCAATTTTTGCCTTTTTTACTGGAAGTGATTGGTGTGGCTGGTGTATACGTTTACAAAAAAATGTATTTGCCAAAAAAGATTTCATAGATTGGGCAGAAGAAAATGTTGTTTTATTGGAACTAGATTTTCCAAAAAGAACACAATTGCCTGAAGACTTAAAGCAACAAAATTATGAATTGGCTAGTCTACTAAAAGTTAGAGGCTACCCTACAGTTTGGTTTTTGAATACTACATTAAATAACGACACTAAAAAAGTAGAAATTGCTCCTTTAGGAAGTACAGGTTATCCTTCTGGAGCTGTTGCAGGAAAGGAAGAAGTAAAATTTATTCAAGATGCAAATAGAATTATTGCAAAAAAGTAGCAATTTTTTTTTAAAAAATTATCAAAAGCTCATTTGGTTTTACTAAATGGGCTTTTTTTTACAACACCACCATATAAAGTGTGTAAATTAAAAAGACAATATTTCAAAAATAGAAAAAAGTCCTTTTGAATAAAGTTTAAATTCTAATTTTTGATTTCAGAATTCAATTTTATTTCTCTTATTAAAACATCTCTGGTCATATAGTCATTTGAAATTTGAATATATTGCCCATTTCCATTTTTGGCTAATTTGCCCATGAGGTTTTTACCTTCTTCTTGTTTCCCAAAACCTACAACAGTAAGTTTCATGTTTTTTTCTGCCTGTTTTTTTACTAACTTATTCAATTCGTTTTCTGTTAATTCGTTGTTAAACTCAGAAAATAAACCATCTGTTGCTAATATAATTTGGTTATTTCCCTCTGGAATATAGTAGTATTCTAGCATGTCGTAAGCTGTTGTAATTCCTTTTACACCATTGGTCAATCCACCAGTTTTTAAACTATCTAATGCAGTAATAATTTCGCTTTTATTGTTACCACTTACAGATTCTAAAACAATATTGGTTTTTTGATTGTATGTAATTATTGCAACTCTGTCTATATCTCTTAGTATAGCTGTAAGGTTTTTAATAGAAGTTTTAAGCATTTCCATTTTGTTGTTTTTTGCCATAGAAGTAGAAACATCTATAAGAAACATAATGTTGTTTGCTTGGTATTTTTTTGTAGAAAAAGGATCTTCATCATCTTTTTCAAGAAGTTCAGTTTCTTTTCTTTTCAATTCTTCAAGTTTGGCTTTATCTCGTTCGTTTTCATTTTTTAAAGCTTTTTTATCTTCTTCCACTTTGTTTAAATCATTTTGAATGGCATTGTTTTTTGCCAATAAATCACTTATGTAATTGTTTAAAGAATCTACTTTTTCTTGCTCACGTTTTTTTTCTATAGCTCTAAGTTCTGCTTTTTTATCATCTTCAAGTTTAGCATTTCTGTTGTTTAGAGCTTCTAGTTGTTCTATAATATTTTGCAAAGAATCTTCTTTGGCTTTATCTACTATTATTTTTTCAACTATTATAGGGTCATTATTTTTTGAAGGCAAATAAGAATTATCTTCTGCAATAATTGTTTCTTTTTCAGTGTTTCTATTCTTTTCTGGTGCTTTATAAGCGGTTAGTTCTGGAGTATTGTTTTCAATTTTTTCTGGTTCGTCTTTAGCAAACGAAAATTCTGTTTTACCAAAAGAAAGTTTACTCAATAATTCTTCATTTTCTTTTTGACGTTCTTTTTTGGCTTCATATATTTCTTCGTATAAAGAAGAAACGGGTGTCAATAAAATTTTAAAAACTTCAGATTTGTCATCTTTCAATATTTTTATCTCGTTAGAAATGTAACCATCTGCAGTTGCTAAAAAACGGTAATCGCTAGGTGTTATTTCAAGTTCTGCTATTCCTCTTACATCAGTTCGCTCATTATGCTTGTTTCTTTTATCGTACAAATCAGATAAAAATATTGAAGCATCTTCAATGGCATCTAACGAATTTTTATCCAATACTCTAAAAGCATAGTTGTTTTTAGGAATTATTACTGGAATTACTTTTTCTTCACGTTCCTTTTTTTCTTTTGGTGTTTTTACTACTTTCTCTTTAATGTAGCGCTCTTTATCTGGTGTTTTACTTTTTTGTTCTTTATAAGGCGTATTTTCTACATCCTTTTTATTAGAATTGTCGTTGTTGTCTTTATTGTTAGTATAAAGTTCATTTGGGTTTAGCTTATCGGTATTATTGTCCTTTGGTTGTTTTTCCTTATCGTCATATATGTATGGTTTATCTGTAGTCTGCTCATTTTTTTTTGGTTCCTTGTCTATAGGTTTATTTTTTTCAGACTCTTTATAAGTAGTTACTGTTTGAGGAATTTCATTATCTTCAGAATTGTCTTTCGAAGAAAAAGGATTGTCCTTTGGTTCATTTTTTATATAATCAATATCTCTTTCAAGTTTATTTTCTCTATTTGGAATGTCAGCTTCTTTTGTATCAATATTTTCTTTTTCCTCTTTAATATTTTCCTCTTTCGGAATATTTACATTTTTTGCTTTATCGCTCAATTCGTTTTTTGTTTCCTTGTTTTTTAAGACTTCATTTTTTTTATCAATAGCTTCGTAATCTTCTTTTCTTTGTTCGTAAATAGGTTCTGTGTTTTGAACAAAAATAGGTTCTTCGTTTATAGTATTTAATCTTATTCTTAGCGGTGGTGAAGTTTGACCTATATATATAGTACCATTATAAGTAACATAATTTGGGTGCGAAACCTTTACCATGTAATTGCCAACAGGAAGTTTTGCTCCAAATTTGCCTCTACTATTGCTAAAAAGAGCAACTTCTTTTCTATTTTGAAGTCCTATAATTTCTATTGTTGCACCACTTATAGGAAATTCGGTATCTATTTCTGCTACATCACCTACAAGTTCTATTCTAGGTTTACTTAATTCTGGTTTTGCCATTGGGCATTGTATATAGGCTTCTGGCGAAAGCGATTTTATATTTCCAGTAATTTTTAAATTTACAGGTTCTGCTCTAGAACCAAAGTAAATAGGAAAAGATCTCGAAAACAGACCTTTACCATCGGTATAGTACATTGCTTTTATAATAATAGTTTCACCAGGTTCAATAGGTCTGTCTGGAATAACAACATCTAAATCGTTTTCGGTGAAAAGTGGTAAAATGGTTAAACTCATTTTACTTCTATTGGTAAAAGTAAAAATAGCTGGCTGATTGTTCCATTGTTCTACATCGCCAAAGCTGTATGTTCTTGAATCAAAAATAAGTCCAAGCTTTTTTAAACTTTGACCATAACTATTTTGAATTAAAAAACTTATAATGATTATAGAGATAATATTTTTCATAACGAGTTCGAATATATAATAAAACGAAGTAAATACTCCATTTATGTTATTTTAAAAAAAATATTACAAATTTCGAACCATATATTTAGAATCATTGTTTACTTTTATTTTTCAAAAATGAGGAAATACCTTTACATATTACTATTTTGTATTTGTTCAGTTTCTGGCTTTGCTCAGAAAAAAAACAATAAAACTTTTAACGCAGAAGGCGATAATGCCATTTATACAAAAGAATGGGGACTGGGTTTAAGGTTTCATACAAACGGTTATAGTGCTTTTTTCGAACACGTTTGGATAAGAGATATAAAGAGAAGAAAACTAATTCAAGCAAACTTTTTCATTTATTCAGATTTTAGAGAAAGAAAAATAGAAACCATTTATAATACAGATCCAAAATCGTTTAAATACTACTATGGAAAAGTAAACAATTTTTATGCATTAACATTATTGTATGGCAATAGACGTGTAATTGCCAATAAATCTGAAACTTCAGGAGTAAAATTATCACTTAGCTATATGGGAGGAATTTCTTTAGGATTTTTAAAGCCATATTATTTAAGATTTGTAGAACAAGATGCATTTGGTTTTCAATTCACAGATGAAGGCTATACAGAAGAAAACCGAGAAGCCTTTTTAAATGACAACCCTACTACTTCAAAAGTATTTGGAGCAGGAAGTTTTGGAAAAGGCTTTAATAAAATTCAATTTTTACCTGGTTTACAAGCCAAAGTTGGTTTAAATTTTGATTTTGCTAGAAAAAGTAATTTAGTAACAAGCCTTGAAGTAGGAACACAAATAGACGTGTTTTATAAAAAAGTAAAAACATATATTACCCGAAACAATAAGCCATATATATTAAATATTTACCTTTCTATGCAAATAGGTAAAAGAAATTAATTTTATGACAATAACATGATAATAAATTTAGGCATTGTTTATATATTTGAGTCAATTATTTACCAAAAACAGAAAAGATATGAAAAAAGTATTATTTTTTACATTAATTATTGCAGCAGCAGTGTCTTATGGAGTATTCAATTATACTGCAGGAAATGCAAGCCAAGCTGAAAAAGTAACAAAAGAAAGTTTTATTGCAAAGCAAGAACGAAAAACCCAAAGTGCTTTAGGCTACTTAGAATGGAGAAATGAGTTGTTGAAAAATGAAATAACTGGAGAAATTGACCCTCAAGATTATTACAAAGCAGTAAATAAAGCAAACCAATTAAAAACACAATCTCTAGCTAATAAAACAAACGGGCCATTAGCATTGGAATGGGTAAGTAGAGGTCCAGATAGTCAAGGAGGAAGAACAAGAACAATTTTGGTTGATAAGGATAATGAAAATTTAGTTTTTACAGGAGGAGTTTCTGGTGGTCTTTGGAAATCTATAGATGGTGCTCAAAACTGGGAAAGAGTTTCTGGTTGGGGAGATAATAACTGTGCTATAATGAGCATTGCACAATCTATAAACGGTACTTTGTTTGTAGGTACTGGAGAATCTATTGGAGGTTCGCCAACTGGAGGAGGTGCAAATCCACAAGTTCAGTTTAATGCATCAATAACAGGAAATGGAATTTATAAATCAAATGATTTAGGTGATACTTGGGCTCAAGTAACGCAAACTGATGAGTTTGCAACACCTACCTTTTCTGGAGAATGGGCTTCTGTAAATATGATGGCAACACATCCAGTAAATACAAATCTTTTAATAGCAGCAAATAAATCTGGACTAAGAGTGTCTACAAATGCTGAAGCAGCAGATCCTGCATTTACAAATATTTCTGGTGTAAATGGAGCAGCTACAGATATTCAATTTACTAGTGATGGTAGTGATGCTTGGGCAGCCGTAAATGGAACATTGTATAAATCATCTGATTTGGCAGGAAATTTTGCTTCTTGGTCGCAAACTACTCCAACAAATTCTAGTAGAGCACAACTAGCAATTTCTACAGTAGATGCAAATGGCGAATACACTATTTATGCATCTTTTACTAATGGATCGGGATGTATGGTAGGTGTTTACAAATCTGAAGATAAAGGAACTACTTGGACACAAATTATTTTTGCTGGAGGACAAGATCCTTTTGATCAACCTACTGGTGATGGTGGAGATTGTCAAGGATGGTATGACCACTGTATAGCAGTAAATCCTGCAGATAAAGATAAGATTTATATTGGCGGTATTACATTTTATACTTGGGGCGCAGGTTCTGGAGGTATTAAAAGAGCAGATCAAATTGACTCTGAAAGTGCTGGTTCTTTAGACCCTAATTATATACACGCTGATAAACACTTTATTAAATTTAATCAACACGATCTTACAGGTAATACTATGTATATTACTGGTGATGGTGGTATAAATAAATGTGTTAATGCAAATGACGGTTTTCCTGATAATATGGTTTATACAGAAAACAATAAAAATTTCACAACTTTGCAATGTTATGGTGTAGGTTCTGGTAAATATGGTGAAGTAATGGCTGGAGCACAAGATAATGGTACACAATATGTAGATTATAAAGGTATTTCTCCTAAAGCAGCAAAGGAAGTTTCTGGGGGCGATGGTGTAGCTGGTGCAGAAATTTCTAACTTAAGTCCTGACATTTTATTTTCTGGGAGTCAATATGGAAGTTTGCTAAGATCATTGAATAATGGTGAGTCTGCTACAAGCTTTTTAGATGAGAATATTAATCCAGGTAACTGTACTTATCAAACTTGTGCAATTGTTAACGCTCCACAAACTTGTGATGATGTACAAGGTGTTGCTCAAGATTTTATTTATAGTTTTTATTTAATGGAATCTCATCAAAGATTAGCACCAAAGAAAGATATATTTATTTATGCAAGAGATGAAGAAATTGTTTTACCAGGTGGTGTTGTTCAAATTATTAAAGATACTATTTACCCAGGAGATGTTACAGAAAAAGTTACAAATGCTAAAATTCCTGGATTAGATTTAAATGGTTTAGGTATTACTTATGAATTGCCAGCAGGAGAAACATTACTCCCTGGAGATACTTTCTTTTTTGATAATAATTTTGATGCTAAGTATTTTATAAAATCTAATTGTGGTTCTAATTTCTTTGTTTGTACAAACCCTTTACAAGAAGGAACATCTCCAAGATTTTCTTCTATAACATTAGGTACACAAAGTGGAATAAGAAGAATGGATGCTTCTGCAGATGGAGATATGCTTGCAGCAGTATCTGGTAGTAGAGTAATTATTATGCAAGGATGGGATGCTTACGATCTTGATGCACCTAGTACAGTAACAAATGTACAAGTAAATTTATCTGGCTTAGGTGGAGGTCAATTAAATGGTGTTAGTGTAAATAAAAGCAATAAAGATCATGTTTTAGTTACTGAAGCAGGTTATGGTAGTACAGATAAGGTATTTGTTTCTTTTAATGCAACATCTGCAAATCCTACTTTTGTAAATATTCATAATAATTTACCAGAAATGCCTATTTATGGTTGTATAATCGATAAAGCAAATCCTTTAAGATACGTATTGGGTACTGAGCTAGGTATTTGGGCTACAAACGATGGTGGTGAAAATTGGTTTGAAGAAAATGAAGGAATGGGTGGAAGATTTCCGGTATATAGAGTTAGACAGCAATGGATGAATAATTTTGATTGCGATTTAATTTCTGCTGGTACACTTGGAGCAGGTATGTTTACTAGTACTACATTGATGGAATGTGCTAATAAAGATAACTTAATTTGGGGTAGACCAGATGATGTAACTTCTATAACAAAAGTTAATGAAGATTTACTAAATGTTTCGGTTTATCCAAATCCAGTAGTTGACTATGCAAACTTAGGTTTCTACTTAAATAAACCTACTGATGTTACTGTTAAGATTATTGATATAACTGGTAAAATAGTAAGCCAAAAGATTTATAAAGGCTTAAATTCTGGCGATCAAAAATTGAAATACGATATGTCTGATTTAGCATCTAGTACTTATTTTGCTGTAGTATCTTCAGATGGTGTAAGATTTAATAATAGATTGTTTATTAAGAAATAAATAATCACATTGAAATATAATTTTAAAAGGGCTAACAAATATTTGTTAGCCCTTTTTGATTTGGTTGAAGTATTTTAATAAATTAGATTCTTTGCAATAGATTTCTTTCTAACTTTTTGAAAAATTTAATTATTGATTACTTTTCAAAAAGTACTTTTACATTTAATGGAAGTTTGTTTTTGCTGAAAAATAAATTGCCATTATCTAAAAAAATCCATGTATTTACCGCTCATAAAAAAGCCAAATTCATTTGAATTTGGCTTTTTTATCTTTGCTTTATTTTTTTTAAATCATCATCAGTATCTTCAAATACATTTCTTAAATTACCTGCTGTATTTTCAATTTAAGTATTATTCTCTTCATAAGAATATAAAGCAATTGTTAATACAGTTTTAAACAATAACTTTAATAGAATATTGTACAGTAAATATTAAAGTAAAATATAAAATTATCCTTTAGAGTTTTTATGGTCGGCTAAAAATTTAGCTAAACCAATATCAGTAAGTGGATGATTGAATAAACCCATAATAGAACTTAATGGACAAGTTGCTATATCGGCACCTATTTCTGCGCATTTTAAAATATGTAAGGGATTTCTTATAGAAGCAGCTAAAACTTCAGTAGCATAGCCATAATTTTGATAAATATGTACAATTTGTTCTATTAATTGAACACCGTCCCAGTTGATGTCATCTATTCTACCTATAAACGGGCTTACCATTGTAGCTCCTGCTTTTGCTGCTAATAATGCTTGTCCAGCAGAAAAAATTAATGTGCAGTTGGTTTTTATTCCTTTATCAGAAAAGTATTTAATAGCTTTTATTCCTTCTGCTATCATTGGTACTTTTACTACTATATTTTTGTGCAATGCAGCAAGTTCTTCACCTTCTTTAATCATTCCTTCAAAATTTGTAGAAATAACTTCTGCACTTACAGGGCCATCAACTAAGTTGCAAATGTCTACATAGTGTTGTAAAACTGCTTTTGGTTCTGAAATGCCTTCTTTTGCCATTAATGATGGGTTGGTTGTAACGCCATCTAACACGCCAAGTTGCGCAGCTTCTTTAATTTGTTCTAAATTTGCAGTATCTATAAAAAAATTCATTGTCTTTTGTTTTATTTTATGCAAAAATAGAAAGATGCGCTAGCTTTGTAAATAAAGAAATTAACAATATGTTTATTCTTATTAACTTTGTAAGAAATCATTAAGATTTACGTCTTAATTACATAAACCATAAGCATGAAAAATTTTAAGACATTAGTATTGGGTGCTTCGCTTAAAGAAGATAGATATTCTAATAAAGCTGTTAGAAAATTGGTAAATAATAATATTGAAACTGTTGCTTTTGGTTTGAAGGCAGGTGAAATTTCTGGTATTGAAATAAATACGCAATTAAAAGCCTTTGATAACATTCATACTGTAACGCTCTATTTAAACCCAAAAAGACAAGAGGAATATTACGATTATATTGTTTCTTTAAATCCTAAAAGAGTTATTTTTAATCCAGGAACAGAAAATACTACTTTTCAAAATCTACTTTCAGAAAATGGAATTGCTTTTGAAGAAGCTTGTACATTAGTTATGCTTTCAATAGGGAATTACAAAACTGAGTTAGCTTAGTATGTAAAGCTTGCAAAGGCAAACCAACTATATTGTTATAGTCGCCTTCTATTTTTTCTATTCCTATAAAACCTATCCATTCTTGTATGGCATAAGCACCAGCTTTGTCATAAGGTTTAAAGCGGTTTACATAGTATTCTATTTCTTCAAGGCTTAAAGTTTTGAAAAATACTTTGGTAGTACAGCTAAATACCTCTTCTTTATAAATGTTTTTTAAGCAAACTCCAGTAATTACTTCGTGCATTTTGCCCGAAAGTGCTTGAATAATTTCGATGGCATCTTGTCTGTCTTTTGGTTTACCATAAATAGTTTTGCCAAGAACAACTGTGGTGTCAGAAGTTATCACAATATCGTTTGGTTTTAAATCTTCTGTAAATGCATCTGCTTTAAGCTTGGCTAAATATGCTGCTACTTCTTTTACAGCCAAAGTTTTAGGGTAAATTTCTTCTACGTCTTTTGTTTTTAATATAAAATTGGGAACAATATTTCCTAAGAGTTCTTTTCTTCTAGGAGATTTTGAGGCTAAAATAATGTTGAAGTTTTCCATAAGTTTTTCAAAGATACGTGCCTTTACGATTTTTTGATTTACGATTTACGATAAAAATGCTTTTGAGCTTTTCGCTGAAATAAAGAAATTTGCTTGTAGATTTTTAAAATGTTAGTTTCTCAGTAAGCTAGCTAGGAATTATTTATGAAGTATAAATGCCATAAACTTTTATCTTTGTAGTAATAAACCAACCAAACATGAAATCAAATAAAAAAATGAATCCCGAAAGTCTGATGATGTCTCACGGCTACAAGCCAGAACTTTCTGAAGGAGCAATAAAAACACCAATTTTTCAAACCTCAACATTTGTATTTAAAAGTGCAGAAGACGGAAAAAACTTTTTCGAAATAGCTTATGGCTTAAAAGAAAAAGAAGTAGGAGAGGAAGTTGGTCTTATATATAGTAGACTAAACAATCCCAACCTAGAAATATTGGAAGGAAGAATTGCCCTTTGGGATGAAGCAGATACTTCTGCCGCTTTTGAAAGTGGAATGGCAGGAATTACAACCGTGCTTTTAGAGTTTTTAAACCCTGGCGATTTATTATTGTATTCTAGACCAGTTTATGGTGGAACGGATTTTTTTATCAATAAAATTTTACCCAAATGGGGAATACACGCAGTTGGATTTAAAGCTGGAAGTACAAAAGAAGAAATTAAAACGATACTTAAAGAATCTGGTCACGAAGATAAACTAGCTTTTATACATATAGAAACACCTGCAAACCCTACAAATGCACTTATAGATATAGCAATGTGCAAAGAAATAGCAGACGAACACAGCACAGAAGACAAGCAAGTTTTACTGGCTGTAGACAATACCTATATGGGACCAATTTGGTCTAGCCCTATGAAACACGGTGCAGATTTAGTGTGCTATTCTGCCACAAAATACATAAACGGACACAGTGATGTAGTAGCAGGAGCAGTTTCTGGAAATATAGAACTGATGACAAGAGTAAAAGGAATGAGAACTTTCTTGGGAAATATGGCGAGTCCAAACACCGCTTGGTTACTGACTAGAAGTTTAGAAACTTTGAAACTAAGAATGGAAAAACAAGCTAAAAATGCCAAAAAAGTAGCTAAGTTTTTGAAGAAACATGATAAAGTAGAAAAGGTATACTACTTAGGCTTCTTGAAGAAAAACGGAACAGATGAAGAAAAAGCCTTGATTGAAAAACAATACACTTCTTCTGGTGCTATGATTTCTTTTGATATAAAAGGTGGCGAAAAAGAAGCTTTTAAGTTTTTGAATAGCTTAAGATTGATGCATTTGGCAGTAAGTTTAGGTTCAAATGAAAGTTTGGCACAGCACCCAGCTACTATGACACACGCAGACGTAAGCAAAGAAATAAAAGATCACCTTTCGGTTACAGAAAAACTCATAAGACTTTCTATAGGAGTAGAGCATCATAAAGATTTAATAGCAGATATAGAGCAAGCGCTAGATAAAATTTAATGGATCTTCTGTATACTTTATTAAATGCTTCGGTAATTCCTGCTTGGATTTTGATTGCTTTTTTCCCCAGAAGTAAATTCACAAATAAATTAGTGTACTCTTATGCTTGGCATATTGTACTTTCTATTTTCTACCTTGTATATATAGTCTGGGGAAGTATAGAAAATTTTGGTGGCGAAGGCGGAATGCATAGTTTAGAAGCACTAAGAATTGGCTTCGAAAACGATAAAGTACTTTTAGCAGCATGGGCGCATTATTTAATATTCGATTTGTTTGTAGGTGTTTGGATAGTGAAAGATGCACAATCTAAAAATATAGATTCTTGGCTTTTGAAACCCATTTTACTTTTTACATTAATGCTAGGACCAGTTGGTTTTTTGTTTTACCAAGTTTTAAAAAAAATTAAAGCTAAATCTGAATGATTTTTGTTTTAAAAAAAGGCATTTGTAGTATATGTAAAATACTAGAAAGTAAAAGTACTGAATTACATCTGCTTTATATCTTTAGAAAGTGCTGAACAAATTTAAAGTTACTATTTAATAGTTTTATTGCTTAGCTTTGCTATACACAAAAGAACTATCTAATGAGAATTACTTTACTATTCCTTTTTTTCTTATTTATGCAAACAATTTTTGCCCAGCAAAGTGTTTCGGGTTCTTTTGTTTTAGAAGATAGCACACGTACATACACCATATATATACCACAAGTATATTTAGACAATCCAAGTACAGAAGTACCTTTATTGCTAAACTTACACGGTTATGGCTCGGTAAACTGGCAGCAGATGTTCTATGGTGATTTTAGACCTATTGCAGATGCAGAAAATTTTATCGTTTGCCATCCAAATGGTACTGTAGATGCTTCCGGCTCACGTTTTTGGAATGTGGGTTTTACAAATTCTACTATAGACGATGTAAGTTTTCTTTCTGCATTAATAGATACTATAAGTACAAAATATAACATTGATACAGATAAAGTCTTTAGCACAGGAATGTCTAATGGTGGTTTTATGAGCTATAAATTAGCCTGCGAACTGCCCAATAAAATAAAAGCCGTAGCTTCTGTTACTGGCTCTATGACACCAAGCCAATACAATAATTGTCCAAATATGAATGCTATTCCTGCTATGCAAATACACGGCACGGCAGATCCTACAGTTCCATATACTGGCAATGCTACAATGAAACCCATAGAACAAGTTGTAGGTTTTTGGGTAAAACAAAATGGCTGCGACTCAGTAGCTACAGAAACAGCAGTTCCCAACCACAATACTGCAGATAACTCTACGGCAATTCGCTATGATTTTAATACAAACTGTAGCAATGAAACTTCTGTAGTGTTTTATAAAGTAGATAATGGCGGCCATACTTGGCCCGGAACATCTGTTATTATTCCTGGAGCAGTAACTAATTTAGATTTTGATGCTTCTGCGGTAATTTGGAAATTCTTTTATCCCCAATCTAAATATACTAGTATAGACCCTGTTTTACAAGAGCCAGAAATAAAAGTTTATCCAAACCCAAGTAAAAAACACTTTACTTTAAAATTAAAAGACGAAGAAAAACTCATTGATTTTAAGATGTATAGCCAAACAGGTAAACTGGTTTTAGAAAGTGATAAGTTATTCTATAATATTGAAGCATTAAATACTGGCATATATTACTTGAAAATTAAGACTGATAAAACTGTTTATGCTAAGCAAATTTTAAAGTTATAAATTTAAGACTATGTCATTTTACCCTAAAGAATTTAAAGAGGCTATAAGTTTATTGTCTCATAAAGAAAAAGATAAGTTAATACTACGTTTATTGAAAAAGGATTTGGCGCTTACAAATAAATTAATGTTTGAACTAGTAGACACTTCAACAGTAGAAGAGAGAAGAGCTGAATTAGAAACACATATTATTAAAAGTGTAAGCAGAATTATTGAAACTAACTATTCTATAGGTTATTTAAACATGGATGTAAGGTATTTAAGTGGAGATATTACTGAGCATGTAAAAACTACCAAGGATAAATATGGAGAAGCCAGCCTAAATTTACTTTTACTTACAGAACTACTTAAAGGCAGCAAGCAAATTATATTAGAATCTAGGGCATATACAAAATTGCATAAATTTTTAACGGCAATAATAGCAAGGGTGTATAAAGTAATGGTACTTATCAATAAAATGGACAATGATTTATTACTTGATTTTAAAGAAGATTTGCAGGAACTTGCTGAATTAATAATTGGTATTGAACCATTAATGAAAGTAGCAATAAATAATGCTTTAGATATAAACTGGTTGATAAATACAGAAATACCAGAAGATATAGTAGAAATTCAAAAGGAATTAAGAGCAAACGGTTTTTTGAAATAATTTGGTTGTAGTATATACTTTAAAATTTCAATATAGTGTTGTGCAATTGAATTGGTGTGGGTTTTAACTCACCTTTGTAAGTGTATTATAAAATAGTAAAAACCGGTAAAGAAGTTTACCAAAAAAATTAGATAAATTGTGTTATAAATAAACCAATTATTATTTAACTTAAAGCATCAATTTCTTTCAAAATTAATTCTGCTTCTGCCACCTTAGCATCAGCAGCTTTTCTGTCTGTTTTAGAAAGCTTAAAAGATTCTTCCATCAATTTTTGATATTTTTCATTTAACTTTTCTAATGGTGTTTTTTTCTTTAAAAATCCGAACATAATTTATGATGTTTTATAATTATTTATAACAATATTATTTGCGCCCAACTGATTTAATAAATTGTATAAACCAAAGAAAGTTCTATTCATGTATATAAAGTGTTTTGAACCTCTATTTGCATTCATTTTTCTTAAAGCGGCATTTTTTGTTAATCCTTCTGCTAGTTTTCCTATTTCGTCAAAGAAACTTTGGTCGCCAAAATCAAAATTTTCTTGGTGAAAAGGTCTTGAAAAAACAGATAGTAATTCTCTAAACATTTTTACAAAAAACGCCACTTCTTCTGGCGAATCATCTTTTCTCAGTATTTCTAGTGTATACATTTTTTCTTTAAAGAAAGCTTCGTTTGCAATGCTTTCTTTCTTTGCAAGCTCAAAATATGGTTTGTAAAAATCTTCGGGTATTACTTTCATACAGCCAAAATCTAAAGCGACAATATCTAATTCTTTAGAAATTAAAAAATTTCCTGGATGTGGATCTGCATGAACTTTTTTCAGCTCATGAATTTGGAACATATAAAAATCCCAAAGTGCCTGACCTATTTTGGTGGCAGCTTTTGAATCTGTATTTTTTTCTGCAAAAGTAGAAATATGTTCACCTTCCATCCAGTCCATAGTTATTATTTTTTCAGAAGAAAATTCTTCATAATAATTTGGAAAACTTAAACCAGAAATGTGTTTACAAGCCTTTACAATTTCATTACTTTGTGCCACTTCAAGTATGTAATCTGTTTCTTCTATCAGTTTATCTTCTACTTCTTTAAAGTAGCGTTCAGAGTCTTTTCCTTTTAGGTTTAGTATTTTCATAGCAACAGGTTTTACCATTGCCAAATCTGTACTAATACTATCAGCCACACCTGGATATTGAATTTTTACCGCCAATTTTTTACCATCTTTTTCAGCATAATGTACTTGTCCTATACTTGCAGCGTGTTTTGCTTCAAGATCAAATTTATCGAAAAGCTCATTTGGTGTTTTGCCAAAATAGGTTTTAAAAGTTTTAGCAACTAGTGGTCCAGAAAGTGGCGGCACAGAAAACTGCGAAAGCGAAAATTTGTCTACATAAGCGGCTGGAAGTATGTTTTTTTCCATACTAAGCATCTGTGCAACTTTCAATGCGCTACCTTTTAAATCTTTTAAACTATCATAGATGTCTTCTGCATTGCTTTTATCCAAATTTTCTTTAGCCTCAGCTTCGGTTTTGGTAACTTTATCTCCGTAATACTTTATATAGTTTACACCAACTTTGGCTCCAGTTTTTAGCATTTTAGATGCACGAGAAATTTTACTAATCGGAATTTTATCTATCGATTTCATTATCCATTATTTTTTTTGAGGAAAAATATCTTTTACTAAAAATTTGCCTAAGTCTAAAACACTCTCAAGCGGTTTTGTGTTTAATAATTGAAAAGCAGTATGAACACTTTTTTCAATTAATACATCTGTTTTTTCAAAAGCAACAGAGTCGTCTTTTAACCAATATTCAATAGTCAATATAAATTTTAGCCAAGATATATTTGAAATAATCTTGTCTTTTGTTTTTTCAATTTGTTCTATCGGAATGTCTATAAAATCAATATCTATACTTTCTATGAAATGAAGATATTGTTCTCTTAAATCTTTGTACAACAATATTTTAGAAAATTTATTTTTACTTTCTAAGCAAATATGTACAAATTTTTTGTTTGCTGCTAGTAGTTCAAAAAATGTATAGTAAAAACTTAAAACTTTATCCTGTGCTTCAAAATTATTGAATGCTTCATCTGCATATAAAAGTTTTATAGTGTTTTCATAAAATACTTCAAAAATAAAAGCTTCGAGCGTTTTTAAATTTTCAAAATGATGATGAAAATCTGTTTCTTCAATATCGTTATTTGCACAAAAAACAAAAATACTTCTTGGAAGTTTTTCGTTTTTTTCGACATCATTCATATATAAGTCAACGATTTCTAATTTGCTAAATTTTATTGTCTTTTCCATAGATAAATTTCTTAGTACAAAGATACATTTTGTTTAAATAAATATTGGCTTTATTAAACAAAATATGTTAATTATAGCTTTTACAATAAAAACGCAGGCGTATTCAAATTAGTATTTAAACTGGCTTAAAAATCTCGTTTTAATCAGTTGAATTATTCTTTTATTTATTTCAGAAAGGTTTAAAGAATAAAATTGAAATTCTGCTTTGGTAAAATGTCCAATAACTATGCCTTTTAGAGTATTTTTAAAAGAAGTATCTTTTGAAAACAAGGACTCAATAAATTTTAATTTATCAGCAGGAGCGTGCTTAGAAAAATTTTTATTTTTAGATTGAATATAAAAAGAGATAAACTCCAAAAGTATCTCATTTTGAAACTTACAAATTTGTCTTAACACTGTATTTTGAAAATGTTCAAACTCGCTTTGGGTACTTTTTTCAAGTATTTCAATTTTTGGTCTAAGTGCTTTTAGTGAGCTGCTCCTTTCTAAACTCATTATTTATTTGCTTTTAAACTAATGTCTAAACTTTTGTAAGAATGCGTAAGCGCACCAGCAGAAATATAATCTGGTCCAGCTTCTGCATAGGCTCTTAGTGTTTTTAAAGTAATGCCACCAGATGCTTCTGTTTCAAATTTTCCGTCTATAAGTTCTACGGCTTTTTTTACTTCTTCTACAGAAAAATTGTCAAGCATTATTCTAGTAACATTTCCTACTTCAAGTACTTTTTTTACATCATCTATAGAGCGTGTTTCTATTTCTATTGGAACTGTAAAGCCATTTTCGTGTAAGTATTTATTGGCAGAAATAATGGCATTTTCTATTCCTCCACAAAAATCTTGATGATTGTCTTTTATCATTATCATGTCGTAAAGACCAAATCTATGATTGTGCCCGCCGCCTATTTTTACTGCCCATTTTTCAAAGCTTCGTAAATTTGGAGTAGTTTTTCTGGTGTCGAGAATTTTAGTGTTTGTTCCTTCCAGTTCTTTTACATATTTATGTGTAAGTGTGGCTATTCCGCTCATGCGCTGCATAAAGTTAAGCACCAATCTTTCGCCCATTAAAATACTACGAGATTTTCCTTTTATAGTAAATATTATATCGCCAATATCTACTCTTTCACCATCGGCTTTGTGGGCTTCATAAACTAATTCTGAATCTACTTTTGCAAATATTTCTTTGGCTAGTTCAATACCTGCTAACACGCCAGATTCTTTGGCTACTGCATAAGCACCATTTTCTGCATCTATAGGAATGGTAGATAATGTGGTATGGTCGCCAATTGGAATTTGTCCTTTGGGATCATTAAAATCTTCTTTAAGCGCTTCTTCTATAAATTGTTCTCTAGTCATACTACGAAAGTACAACCTTGCTGCTTTATATACTATATTTTTTTACTAAAAATTATTAAGGTGTTTTTATTTTCAGAATAAAAAAAACCTGATAAAATTAATTATCAGGTTTTTTTGGTATTTATTAGGGTTTTTATTTTTTTTCTATTCTAATTTCTTGTACTAAAAAATCTGTTCCTTTTTGTTTTGTATAAAAATATGTACGGTAAGAATTTTCTTTTAACTGCAATTCTCCAATTTGATAAAAACTATCAGTTTCAGAGCTGCCTCTATGCACTGGTGTGTATTGTAAATTAGTTAATTCAGAGAAAAAATCTTTCAAAACAGGTTTAGCTTCTTCTTTTGAATAAGTTTCAGAATCTAAAATACTCACTTCAACTTTTTCATCTAGTGCGTTTGAAAGTTCTGTTAAATCTCCATTTGTAAAATAGTCAGATATGTTTTTAAAATCTTGAGCATTTGTATTTAATACAAATGCTATTGATAGTGCAAATATTAGGTAAACCTTTTTCATAATTATCTTTTTTGTTGTTATTTATTGTGTTGATGCAATAATATACGCTACAACTAAAAAAAGGTTACATGAAAATAAATTAATTTTCCTCTATTCTAAATTCTTGAATTAAAAACTTGCCATTTATGTTTTTGGCATATATATATGTTCTGTAAATACTGTTTGTAGTACTCAATTCACCAATTTGAAAAAATGCACCATTACCAGAATTTCCTTTATGAATAGTTTTATATCCTGATGGTTTATTCTTTTTAAAAAAATCTGTCAATATAGTTTCTATTTGAGCTTTACTATATATAGCTTCATTATCTAAAATTGTAAGTTCTAAATTTGAATCAAAATTTTTAGAAAAACTTGCTACATCTCCAATTTTTAAACTATTGGTAATAGTTGTAAAGTCTTGTGCCGTAAGCGCAAAAGAAAAACTAATAAATACCAATAAAAGGGAGTGTTTTATAATGTTTGAAATTTTCATTTTTTTATCTTTAAATAATTATGCAGCTATTTCTATGCCAATTTATAGTTTAAGAGGTTGTATTTTTGTAAAAACAAAAAAGTAAGTACTATTAAACCAATAATCAATATGGAACTTAAATATAAGAAAGTTTTATTAATAATAATGGATGGCTGGGCTAAAGAATTAGATAAAAGTAGAAGTGCTATTGCAAAAGCTGCTACTCCCAATGTGGATAATTTTTATAAAAAATATTCAAATTCTGAATTAGTTACATTTGGTAAACAGGTAGGACTTCCAGATGGGCAAATGGGCAATTCTGAAGTTGGACACATGAATATAGGTGCTGGAAGAGTTGTTTACCAAGATTTTATGCGAATAAATAATGCTGTTGAAAATGATTCATTGGCAGAAAATAAAAACTTGGTAAACTTATTTACTTATGCAAAGCAAAACAATAAACCGCTTCATTTAATGGGTTTGTTTTCTAATGGTGGCGTACATTCTCATATAAACCATTTAATAGCTATTTGTAAATATGCACACCAATTTGGCTTAACAAAAATTTTCGTACACGCTTTTACAGACGGTAGAGATTGTGCTCCAACATCTGGAATTGGCTTTGTAAACGAATTTGAAATAGCAACTGCAGCTTATAATTGTAAAATAGTTTCTATTATTGGAAGATATTATGCAATGGATAGAGATAATAGGTGGGAACGTATAAAACTTGCCTACGATTTATTAGTACACGGAAAAGGAGCGGAGTTTAGATCTGCCGAAAGTGCTATATCAGATGCATATTCAAAAGAAGTTTCAGATGAATTTATTTTAGCTTCTAAAATAGTTTCAGAAGAAAATACAAATATTAAAGACGGTGATGCTGTGCTATGTTTTAATTTTAGAACAGATAGATGTAGAGAAATAACACAGGTTTTAACGCAAGAAAATATGCCAAATGAAGGAATGAAAAGCCTTGATTTAAATTATGTAACAATGACACGTTACAAAGATACTTTTACCAATATTCCTGTACTTTTCGATAAAGATAATTTACAAAATACACTTGGAGAAATTATTGCTAAAAATGGAAAAACACAGTTTAGAATAGCCGAAACAGAGAAGTATCCGCATGTTACTTTTTTCTTTTCTGGTGGAAGAGAAAAAACTTTTGATGGTGAAACTAGAAAAGTAATTGCTTCGCCAAAAGTAGCAACCTACGATTTACAACCAGAAATGAGTGCCGAAGGTGTAAAAGATGCAGTAATTGAAGAAATAGCTAGAAATAAACCAGATTTTATAGCATTAAATTTTGCCAATACAGATATGGTGGGGCATACGGGCGTTTTTGAAGCAGCTGTAAAAGCAGCAGAAACTGTAGATGCTTATGTAAAAGAAATTGTAGACCTTGCTTTAGAAAAAGATTATGATATTTTAGTTACAGCAGATCACGGAAATTCTGACATCATGAAAAATTTAGATGGAAGTGTACATACGGCTCATACAAAAAATATGGTTCCATTGTTTTTTATAAGTAACACCAATAAATCTTTGATAAAAAATGGAAAATTGGGAGATCTTGCTCCCACTATTTTAAGCTTAATGGGTTTAGAAATTCCAAAAGAAATGACAGGAGAAATTCTTCTTGATTAATATAAATACTTATGCAGAAATACCTTTTTATAATATTAGTTAGCGTTTTATTTTCTTGTAAAAATCAAGAGGAAGTAAAGCAAGTATATACGTATTTCGATTCTCAGGAATTTGTGCAAAACGAAATTCAAGAAATTTTAAATTCTGAACTAACAATTTTTAAAAACATTAGTTTAAATGGTGTTGAAGAAATTCAGAAAATACAAAAAGTAGATAGCCAGTTTTTATACAATGAATTTAAGTTTTTGATAGATGCAAATATCAACAAACCTGCTTTATATGGGAAATACGAAACTGATACTTTTAGCTTAAATGCAAAGAATAGTGAAGGTGTAGAGCAAATTCATTATACTTATATTCTTAAAGATTCTTTAAACAAAAAACTAAAAACAAAGTCACTATCTAGTATTCAAAATCACTGTTGTCCGATAAAAAATAAAAAAGTGATAAAAAGTCTTTTGAAGTCAATAAGAATAGGGGTTTCTATTTAAA
>CAKZQD010000096.1 GCA_937139485.1 uncultured Bacteroidota bacterium
AATGCACCACTTTTACAAATGATAGGCTTTATACAAAGCGGGCAAGATGCAAAACTTAGCTTGGAAAGGCTTTCAGAAATACATCAAAAAGAAGACGAAACAGATGCTGATTTAGAAAGCATTAAAGAACTTCCATTAAATAAAAATTTAAACTTTGAAAATGTAGATTTTCATTATAGCGGTCCACAGTCAGAAAAAGTTTTAGATAATATCAATTTAAAAATAGAAGAAGGAAAAATAACCGCAATAGTTGGAACTTCTGGAAGTGGAAAAACAACTTTACTTAAATTATTGATGAAGTTTTACGAACCAACTGTTGGGACTTTAAAAATAGGAAATACTTTATTGAAAAACATCAACAACAAAACCTGGCGAGAAAAACTAGGAACGGTAATGCAAGACGGATTTATATTTTCTGATACGCTTGCAAAAAACATAGCCGTAGGACAAGAAAAAATAGATAAAGAAAAATTGCTGCAAGCAGTTCAGAAAGCCAATTTGGAAGCCTACATTTCTGGTTTGCCGTTAGGTTTCAACACCAAAGTAGGGCAAGAAGGTATAGGAATGAGCCAAGGACAAAAACAGCGTTTATTGATAGCAAGAGCAGTATATAAAAACCCAGAAGTAATGCTTTTTGACGAAGCAACAAATTCTTTAGATGCCAATAATGAGAAAATAATTATGGAAAACTTAAATAATTTCTATAAAAACAAAACCGTGCTTATAGTAGCACACAGACTAAGTACAGTAAAAAATGCCGATAAAATAATAGTATTAGAAAAAGGAAAAATCATAGAAGAAGGAAACCATAGTGATTTGACAAATTTAAGAGGCGCATATTACAAATTAGTAAAAAATCAGTTAGAACTTGGGAATTAATAGGTTTTTTAGTTTTATATGTTCTACAGTTACTCAGTTCTTCTGTTAAACTGTAACTAAAAAACCGAAAAACTGGTCAACTGAATAACCGAAAAACTGAATCAACTGAATAACTGGTCAACTGAATAACTAAAAAATGGCAAACATTAACAATTTTGAAGAATTGAAATCTTGGCAAAAATCAAGAGAATTGTGTGCTTATGTGTTTAAGTTGACGAATAAAGAAAACTTTAAAAGAGAATTTTCATTAAAAGATCAAATAATAAGGTCATCGGGTTCTGTGATGGATAATATTGCCGAAGGATTTGACAGAATGAGTCCAAAAGAATTTAGGCGATTTTTATTTTATTCAAAAGGATCTTGTTCAGAAGTAAAATCGCAGTTATACAGAGCATTTGACCAAAATTTTATAACAAAAGAAGAGTTTAATAAATGTTTTAAACTAGCAGTAGAATGCAATAATCTGATAGGAGGATTTATAAACTACCTAGAAAAGTGCGACAAACAAAAAACTAAATAACCGAAAAACCAAAGAACAGAATAACCGAATAACCGAATAACTAAATAACCGAATAACAGAACAACTGATTATTAAATGGAAATAAAAGACATAAATATAAAAAGCGAAGAAGTTGAAGAAATTTTGGGAACACCACCAAGCAGTATTTTGCGTTGGGGAGTTAGCGTTATTTTTTTTGCAGTAATGATGCTTTTGGTATTTAGTTATGTTATTCAATACCCAGATGTTGTAAAAGGAGCCGCAACTATTACCACACAAAACCCACCAATAAAAGTAAATAGTTTTGCGACTGGAAATGTGTTAGAAATTTTTGTAAAAGATCAAGAAAAAGTTTTAGAAAAGCAAAAACTGGCATTAATAGAAAATACAGCCAGTTATAAAGACGTATTAAAAACCGAAAAACTTATTTTAGAGTTAGACACGGCTACAAATATTTCTGAAATATCTTTTTCTAGTAAAAGAAAATCTTTAGGAGAAATTCAAAACGAATACAATAATTTTTTAAGCACATACAATACACTAATATTTTTTTATGAAAACAACGTAGAAGCCGAAACCAACAAATCTATTATTTCTCAAATAAACCAAGTAGAAAACCAATACAAAAGGCTTTTAAATCAAAAGTTTTTATTGACTTCAGAATTAAAAATTTTAGAAAAACAAATAAATGAACGTAAAGCACTCTTAGACAAAAATGTAATTTCTAAAGAAGAGTATGAAGCATTTAAAGTAGAATATTTTCAAAAAAAGCAGCTTGTAGAAAATCTAAAAATAAGAATAAGCGAAAATAGAATAAACAAAACCAATTTAAAATCTAATATTTCTAACAATAGCTACACAAGAGTTTTTAAAGACAACGAAACCTTAATGAAATTTGAAGAAGCAAAAGATCTTCTAATATCAAGAATAGAATGGTGGAAAAAGAAATATTTAATCATTGCACCAATTTCTGGTTATATAGCTTTTGATAAAATAAATACCAAAAATCAAAGAGTAAATACAAACGAAAACATATTTACCATAGTACCCGAAACAAATCAAATTATTGCAAAAATAAAAGTTCCTATGACAGGAATTGGAAAATTGAAAAATGGTCAAAAAATATTGCTAGACTTAATGAGTTATCCTTCGGCAGAGTTTGGTTATTTAGAATCTGAAATTAAAAATATCTCTTTAATTCCAAATGAAGAAAACCTTTATTTAATAGAAGCTAAACTTCCCGAAAAATTAATAACCAGCTACGACAAAGAAATTCCATTCAAATCTGAACTGCAGGGAACAGCCAGCATTATTACCGCAAAAAAAAGAATTTCTGATCGTATTTTTGAAAAATTTAGAGCACTGAGCAAATCTAAATAAAGTACAAAAAAAAATTACACTACTATCTAACTAAGAATGATAACAATTTTTTTTATGCTGATATTATAAAACAATATCTTTGCAAAATGTTATTCAATTTTAGAAAAAAAATATCGCCAAGAAATGCGAAAATTCTTTTAAACCTTTACCCACCATTTATATTTAATAGAATAAAAATTCAGTCTATTTCTAAAGATTTTACAGAAGTAAAGGTAAAAATTAAAAAATCTATCTGGAATAAAAACATGGCAGGAACTATATTTGGCGGTACACTTTTTAGTGCTGCAGATCCATTTATAGCAGTTATGTACTGGCAGATATTTTCTATTCGGTTTAATAAAAAAATAATTGTTTGGTTAAAAAGTGCTGAAATAGTCTACAAAAAACCAGCCGATACAGATATGTTTCTTTATTTTAAAATAGATGAAGAAGAAATTTTATTAGCAAAAAAAGATTTAGAAGAAAAAGGAAAACACGTTTCGGAGTATTTTGTAGACTTAAAAAACAAGCAAGGCGAAGTGTGTGCAATTGTAAAATTAAACTCATATCTTGGTAATCCGAGATAATTAATTCACCCTTTAAAATTAGCTATAAAAATTCTTGCTTTTTTAGGTTTCGCCAGTACTCTTCAGTCAGAAACCTCAATGGTTTAAAACACTGTTACGACTCCTTTCTTCAAAGGAATGACCTTTAGATTAGCATTTGATAATTTGGTAGTAATTAGAGATTCAATTTAAAGAAAAAAGTATTCAAGTTGCATAAAAATTAAATTATTAAAGAATATTTAGTAATGTAAAATTTATTGAAAATTTAAACTTAGCTAAAAAATATTGCTTTAGAGTTTTACAACGGTTTATATTCCATTGAATATCGTATTTTTAAAGCACTTTATTTCTAAACTTACCTTACAACAATCTTGAATGGTTTTGGAAAAGAAAAAATTCGTTTTAAATACTATACACATCATCATATAAACAAAGGTGGAAAAATGTACTATTATGTTTATGATATTGCTTGGATGTCTTTTGCTGAAGATGATATTTTGATTGTATGCGACTAGATTTTTTTTGCGTTAAGGATTGTAGCGGCATCCTTTTTTCTTTTTTAGAAAAAAGATAGAGCGAAAAGCCTGTTTAAACGCCTTTATATTTATGATTTACGATTTTGTTTTACTATATATAGTCTTGTTTTTTTGTGGTTTTTGACTTGTTTTTTAATAAAAAAAAGGACAATTCAGTAATGAATTGTCCTTTTTGGTATTGGGTAATTGGGTTTTGTTTTATTTGAATAATCTGCTCAATCTATAAGACATTCTATCGAAGATTAAGATTAATACTGGAACGATTACTAGCGTTAGGAATGTAGCAAAGGTTAATCCGTAGATAACGGTCCAAGATAGTGGTCCCCACATGAGCATATTGTCGCCGCCCATATAAAACTGACCGTCAAACTGTGTGATGAGTGTGTAGAAATTTACATTGAAACCTATGGCAAGCGGTATAAGTCCTAAAACGGTGGTAATAGCGGTAAGCAATACTGGTCTTAGTCTGGTTCTACCTGCGGTAACTAGTGCTTCGGTAATTTCTGCTCTCGACATTTGGTTTGGATCGGTATAGCCTTTTTCTTCCATAATTCTGTCTCTTGTCAAGAAGGTGAAATCTATCAATACAATAGCGTTGTTTACAACTACTCCGGCTAGTGAAATAATACCAATCATCGTCATAATGACTACAAAACTATCGCCAAAGATAGAGAGTCCTAAAAATACTCCAATAGTACTCAAAACAATAGAAATCATAATGATAATAGGCGTAGTAAGCGAGTTGAACTGCATTACAATAATCATAAAAATTACGAATACGGCTATCAAGAGTGCTTTTCCTAAAAACGCCATAGATTTGGCTTGTTCTTCTTGTTCTCCGGTAAATTCTATGCTGTAACCATCTTTTAGGTTTGGAACTATTTGTTCGTCTATCATTGGTTTCAGCTCGGCTATAATTTCGTTGGCATTGAAACCGTCTGTAAGGTTAGAATAAAGTGTTACTACTCTATCTAAATCTACAGATCTTACTTGACCTATAGAGTTGCTGTATTCTATGTTTGCAATTGCAGAAACTGGTATTTGTTTTATTCTTCCGTCTGCTTGGTCTCGGTAAGTTATTATTACGTTTCTAAGTGTTTCTAGGTTGTAACGTTGGTCGTCTTGCAATCTAAGCATAATTGGATAGTCATCGTCTCCTTCTTTGTATTTAGAAACTTCTTTTCCAAAAAGTGCTGTTCTTAAATCGCCTGCTATTTGTGCGGTAGACAAGCCGTAAGTTCTTGCTGCGTCTCTATCTATGGTAAGAATTAGTTCTGGTTTTCCAGAGTCTAGGTCAGATTTCAACTCATCGATACCTTGTACGCCCGATTTTTTTATAAGTGTTCTTACTTGGTCTTGAACTTTTAATAATTCTGTATAATCTAAACCAGAAATAGCAATATTGATAGGTGGCCCTGTAGGTGGGCCAGCTGGTGGTTTTCCTATAGAAACTATGGCTCCAGGAATTTCGCCTACAAGTTCTTCTATTTCTTTAAGTGCTGCAAAAGCGTCTAGTTTTTCGTGTGGTCCTTTGTCTCTGAGTTCATATTCTACAAAAGAAACGGTTATTTTAGCTGCGTTTGGTTTTACACCAGCATCTTCTCCTGCACGCCCAGAGTTAGGATCTACGGTTCCTGTTCCTATATTGGTCAAAATAGCTTCTATGTGTCCATCTTCGCCACCTAGTCCGTACTTTTCAAGACCTTTTATGAGTCTTTGTTCTACTTCTCTAAGGGTTTTGTTGGTTTTTTCTATATCTGTTCCTGTAGGGAAATCTATCAGTACATTGGCATAAGCTGGCGATGTTTCTGGAAAGAATTCTACCTTTGGCTGGCTCGATGCGAAGTATGCTATAGTTCCTACAAAAAGTGCAAAGTTGAATAAAATTAAAAGTATTGGCGTAATACCTTTTAATGCCCAAGCTACAAATTTTGAATATGCGTTTTCTAGCACTACTAAAAACTTAGTTTGAAATAGTTTAGATAAAGGCTCAAGTAAAAATACATTTAATACAGTAATAATAACTAATAATAAAACTAGGTTTCCTAAAAGTACCACATTGTAGTTTCCTGTAGTATATCCAATAATAGATACTGCTAAAAATAATACTGTAACTACTGCCAAAATAAGCCAAAACTTCCATTTAGGTTTGTTTGATTTATTTAAATCTTGCACTCTCATAAAGAAAGAGGTCAAAACTGGGTTGATAACCAAGGCTACAAAAAGTGAAGAAGTTAATACTATAATTAAAGTTATCGGTAAATACTTCATAAACTCACCCATTATTCCGTCCCAAAAAATTAATGGAATAAATGCGGCTAGGGTAGTAGCGGTAGAAGCAATAATAGGAATAGCCACTTCACCAACACCTTCTTTTGAAGCGGTAATGAGGTCTTTGCCTTCTTCCAATATTCTATAAATATTTTCTACTACAACTATACCGTTGTCTACAAGCATTCCTAAAGCTAGTACTAAAGAAAAAAGTACCATCATATTTAAGGTAACGCCCATAAAGTTTAGCACCATAAAACTAATAACCATACTCATAGGAATAGCCACACCTACAAAAAGTGCGTTTCTCAAGCCTAAAAAGAAAAGCAATACCAATACGACCAATATAACTCCAGAAATAATAGAGTTTTGAAGGTTAGAAAGCATTGATTCTGTTTGCTTTGAGGTGTCATTGGTAATAGTAACAGATAAATCGTTTGGAAATTCACCTTTTGCTTTGGTTACTATTTTTTTAATTTCTGCAACGGCATCTAAAAGGTTTTCGCCACTGGCTTTCATAACATCTAAAGAAATTACTGGATTTCCAAAAATACGAGCATAAGAATCTGCTTCTTTTGCTTCAAATTTTACTGTGGCTACATCTCTTAGTTTTACAATTTCTTGAAACTGATTTTTGATAATAATGTTTCCAATTTGCTCTTCTATGCTTGGTTCTGTAATAGATTTTGGTTTTTGAAATTCGCCAACTATTCTTATAGAACGTCTGTTTTTGTTTACTAGTAAATCTCCAGCAGATATAGTTTTGTTTTCGTAACCAATAGCGTCTTCAATATCTCTAAAGCTTATTTCTAAGCCTTCCATTTTGTTTTTGTCTACTTCTATTTTTACCTCTTTCTGTTCTGCGCCTCTTACTTCTACTTTAGAAATTTCAGTAAGGTTTTCTATTCTATCTTCTAGGGTTTCGGCGTAGTCGTTAAGTTCTTCTAGCGTGTATCTTTCGCCGTATACGTTTATGTTTATAACAGGTACAGAAGAGAAGTCCATTTCAAAAATATTGGGTTCTACATCCATATCTGAAGGTAGGTCGCCTCTTATTTTGTCTACAGCATCTTTTACTTTGGTAAGTGCTTCGGTAACGTCTGTATCAAAATCGAACTCTACAATGGTAGTAGAATAATCTTGAATAATGGTAGATTTTATCTTAGAAATACCTGTAATGGTATTAATTTCTTTTTCTACGTGACGTGTAATGAGGTTTTCCATATCCAAAGGCGAGTTACCTGCGTAAGTCATACCTACATATATAGTAGGAATACTTATTTCTGGAAAGTTTTCTTTAGGCATAGATTGGTATGCGCCAGCTCCAGCTACCAAAAGCAAAAGCATTAACAAAACAACTGTAGTTCTGTTTTTTATAGAGAAACTAGACAACCAAAAATTTCTTGGTGCATCTTTTTCTTTTAGCTCTGTGTTATTTATATTCTTGTTCATTTAAAACTTTTTTGTGTGTAAAATGTAAAGTGGAATGATTAGAAATTACTTTTCAGAAATTTCTAAAATATCTCCATCTAAAACATCTCTAAAACCTGCATCAATAATTCTTTGACCAGGCTCTAAACCTTCAGTTATAACAATTTGTCCATTGTAAGAGTTTCCTATTTTTACAATTACTTCTTTAGCTTTTGCTTGGCTTGAAGCGGTATCTACTGCATAAACGTAAAATCCTTGTGGCGATTTTTGAACCAAGTTTGCAGGTACAGTAATTACATTGTTTGCTTGATCGCTTTTAATTTTTACTTTAGCCAAAAGATTTGGTTTTAGAAAGCCACCTTTATTTGGAATAGATGCTACTACTGCAAATGTTCTGTTGTTGCTATTTATAGACTGACTTACAGATTTTACTTTAGCATCGATAGTTTTGCCTAAAGTTGGAAACTCTACAGAAACGATTTCGCCCATTTTTACTTTTCCTAAATATGTTTCTGGAATGTTTACTTCCACTTTCATATTGTTTAGGTTTACTACGTTTATGGCAGTCATACCTGGCGAAGCTAATTCGCCTACTTTAAGGTTTACTTTATCTACTTTTCCTGCTATTGGCGATTTTATATTTGCTTTTGCCAACTGTGTTCCAAGTGTTCTTTTTTGGTCTAAAAGCGCATTGTAATTATTTTTTGCTTGAAGAAATTCTATTTCAGAACCTATGTTTTTGTCCCAAAGTCTTTTTCTTTTTTCAAAAACATCTTTTGCTAAACTTAGTGCGGTTTCTATTTCTGCCATTTGGCTGGCTACTATAGAATTGTCTAGTTTCATTAATACTTTTCCTTTTGAAACTTTTTGACCTTCTACTACATAAACTGCTTTTACTAAGCCGCCCATTTCTGAAGTGATGTTTACATTGTTTTCTGCTTGGCTAGTTCCTTGTACTTCTACAAAAGCGGTAAATGGTTTTTTTTCTAGTGTTAAAGTTGTTACCAAAGTTTTCTTTACTTCTTTGTTGCCTTCAAGATTTTTGATTTCAGCTTGTAGGGCATCTAATTTATCTTTAAGTTCTTTAATTTCGGTATTTATTTTTTTTGCTTCAGCTTTTTTTCCTTTTAGAGAAGTGTCTTCTTTTGCTCCACAAGAAAAAAGTACTAGTGTAAGTACAAGAATGCTAAATTTTAATATATTTTTTGTCATTTCGATTTATATTTAGTCTTTATTTTTAGATAGAATTTTTATTAATTGTTTTTTAAAGCATTTTTTAAGTTATAGCGTGCTACTATAAGTTGGTAAACTGCTTGCGAATAGTTTATTTGAGAACTTGTTAAGTCTGTTTGTGCTTGGCTTAGTTCAAAACTAGAACCTAAACCTTCGCTAAACATAAGGTTGGTTTTGTAAAATATTTTTTCTGCCAAGTTTCTATTTTTTGTTTGAGATTCTAATTGGCTTTGCGCTTCCATTAAGTTGTTTCTGGCGGTAGTAACTTGCAGTTCATATTGTTTTTCAAAAGTTTCAATATTATTTAAGTTTTTTTGTTTTTCAAGTTTTATTTGTTGTGCTTGGTAATGTGCTTTTAAACCATCAAAAATGGGTACGTTTAAGTTGAAACCTAACATTCCATTTTGAAACCATTTTCCTTTGTCGAAAAAATTAAATTCATCTCTTTGTGCACTGGTACCATAATTTACAAATGCATACATATTTGGAGCGTAGTTAGAAAGTGTTTGCTTTATATTTAAATTATTTAACTCGTCTTGTGCTTGCATCATTTGCAATTCTACTCTGTCTTGTGGCTTTCCTTCTTGTGCCAAGGCGGTATTAGATTCTGCCACTAAAGTTTCTAAATTGTCTGTAAGTAATACTTCATCATCATTGTTTAAACCTATCGTAAATTTGAAATTTGCAAGGGCGTTGTCATAGTTTATTTTAGTTTGACTTATAGAAGTTTGTAAATTGCTTAGGTTCAATTCTAATCTGTTTACTGTCAACTCATCTATAAGACCTTCTTTATACATTTCTTTATTTTCTGTAAGTAGTTTTTCAAGTATTTTTTCATTTTCTTGTAGCTTGGTATAAGCATTTTTGGTAACTACTACACCGTAATACGCCAAAGCAACATCTTTTTCAAGATTACTTTTGTTTAGCTGCGTGTTTAAAGAAGCAAGGTGTTTTATGCTTTTTGTGGCTTTTAAACCTAGAAAATATCTACTATCAAAAATCAACTGTGTAGCTTGAAAAGATGCATTTACTGTATGTGGCTGGCTAAAAATGGCTTCTTGCTCTGTAGGTCCAAATGTTCCGGCAGGAATAATTGAAACTGCTTGTTCAAAAGCATAGTTATAATCTAACTTTCCACTTATTTGTGGCATTCCAATAGAAGTATTTTCTTTGGTAAATTCTGTTCGAATTTCTTCATCAATTTTTACATTTTGAAAAGCATCGTTGTGGTTTATACTATATTCTATAGCATTTTTTAGGCTAAAAGACTTTACATCTTGTGCCTGTAAAAAATTAAAACCCGATATTAGGCAAGTAAGTATGAATAATTTATTCATTGTTTAATTTTATTGTTTTTAAATATTTTTTTCCTTCTGTAGAAACCAGTCCGTGTAAATGATAAATAATATACTCTAAATAAATATCTTTAAAGCTAATGTTTTCATCTTTAAAGTTTACTGGGTTTAAAGTTCCATCTACTGCTATTACATAAAATTTTGCTATTAGTCTTTCATTAATTGTTTTTCTAAAAAGACCTTCTATTTTTCCTTTTTGTATAATATTTACCATGGTATTAAAAACAAATTGATTCTTAAAATCGATAAATAGTTTCCAAGATTTTGGATAATACTTTTGTAAATCGTAAATGGCAGAGTGTGGTAAATTAGAAATTGATTTGTGAACATGGTTAATAATTTCTACTATAATATCTATAGCATTCATAGTATCTATGTTGATGTTCTGAGCAAACGAAGCTTCATTTGCAATATAACGTTGTATTACTTTTTCTACGAGATCTTTTTTGTTTTTTACATGAACGTAAAGCGTTTTTTTTGACATACCAAGTTCACGTGCAATATCGTCCATAGTAATAGATTTTATACCTACTCTAAAGAATAATGCTTCTGATGTATCTAGTATTGAATTAAATTGATCCATAAAACGGATGCAAAAGTAAACTTAAAAAACAATGGAAACAAATATTATGTTAAAAGTTTCCGTAGTTTTTAACTAAAATTAAGCTTGTTGTGAAATGTGCTAATGTTAAAGCTATGTTAACGGTAGCAATTTTTTTTTATTTTGGTATGATTTTAGCTTAGATTTGAAGTGTAAACAAAAAATTATTTAACTTAAAATTATAAAAAATGAAAAATTTATTTATCGCATTATTTGCAATGATTTCTTTTACAGCTGCGGCTCAAGACGGTGGTTTAGAATTGGTTTCTGGAGAAGGAGCAACAATTGAATTTGTAGAAGAAGTATTAGATTATGGAACTATTGAACACAAATCTGACGGTGTTCGATATTTTGAATTTAAAAATACTGGAACTGAGCCATTAATTATTTCTAACTGTAAAGGATCTTGTGGTTGTACAGTGCCTCAATGTCCAAAAGAGCCAATTTTACCAGGAGAAACTGGAAAAATAAAAGTAAAATATGATACGAAAAGAACTGGAGCATTTACAAAAAATGTAACCGTTACTTCAAATGCTGTAACGCCTTCAAAAACTGTAAAAATTAAAGGTAACGTATTACCTGGAGAGCCTGCACCAGCTAAATAAGCTAGGTTTTTTATAAAATATATGAGAGCTGCCAATTTTGGTGGCTCTTTTTTTTAAATCATCGTATTCTATTAAAACTACCGAATAAAAAAGCAGATTTTTAGATGTAAATTTCATTGTATCAATATCTGGTATTTTTCTCTTAACGACTGCGAAAATACCTTATAATAATTTATTTCTTACTACATTAATCACACTTAGCTTCTGTTATTTTTTTTCACTTCATTGTTGTTTATTAAAGCGTTCATAGTACACATATCTTTTAGTGGTTTCTTCTGATTTTTGGTTAAATCATTTACTTTAGTTTTTCATCTTATGCTAGCTCCAGATTGAGGAGAGAAAGGTTCAATTCCAGAATAGTTGCAAATTTTCTAGTACAAAAAAATAAAAATTAGTTTTAAAAATAATCATAGCAGTTGCGGTTTGTTTTCCTACACTTCTGAAACTTGTAACTATCTAAAAAATCGGTATGTCATATTGATTAAAAGTTATGAAACTTTATAAATCAAAACTTTACTGCTAAAGCATTTTTACCTATCTTGGTGCGGCACAAAACACTAAATATGAAGGTATTAAAGATAAATCAATTTCCTCATTTGAAATTAGAAAATTTGCAATACATAAATAAAACTACAATATCATAAATTTAATATTATATTAAAGCTCAACCAAGCTAACTACGCAAAGTAAATGTACTTGGTAAGACAATAAACATAAGAATAATGAAAACTAAACTTACTGATAAAACAAATAATAGAACTAAATACATTAATTTTATTATTTAAAAAATAATTTGTAAACTTCAAACCTCAATTGACTTACAATAATACTAAGTTTTAAATTATATATATAATCATTGCTTTTATTAAAAAACTCAAAAAATGTTGTATCCTTTGAATATTATGTTACAATACGCACCAGATTGACTGTTCAGTCGTTGAAAATATGTGTCTGAGTAAAATAATTGCTTAAAAACTACCTAAATATTATTATTAAAATTAAAAAAAAGCTGTTCTAATTTGCGTTTTCACAAAAGATAAAATATGTACTAAAAAAAAATACTTATTTATATTACATTTGTAAATGAACAAACACCGTACTTTTTGAAACAGCTGCTATTCATACTAACATTTATTTCTAGCTTTTATATAGCTAAAGCTACGCACATAGTTGGCGGAGAAATTACTTACACACAAGTAGCAGGAAATACTTATGAAGTTACTTTAACTGTTTATAGAGATGAGTTTAATGGATCTGCAAATGCGCAATTTGACAGTCCAGCAATGGTTTATCTTTATGATGTCAATGGTAGTTATATAGATAGTTTTCAATTTTTTTTAGACGACCCTAACCAAGCTCGAGATTTAATTGAAAACCCATATCCAAACCCTTGCTTAACCGTACCTGCAAATATAGAGATACAAAAAGGAGTTTACACAAAAACAATAACGGTTCCAAATGGTTTTACAGCTTTTGATTTAATTTATGCTCGCTGTTGTAGAAATGGAGCATTAATTAATAACTTGACCAACCCAGAAGATCAAGGTTCTACTTTTACAGTTCGAATTCCTGCTACTAATATCTATAACAATAGTTCGCCTACTTTTGATTTAGTTCCACCTATTTTTGTATGTTTGGGAAGCGACATTGACATGGATCAATCTGCTACTGATATTGATGGAGATTCTTTATACTATAAAGTATGTGACCCATTACAAGGTTTAGATGATGGTTTACCAGTAATGACTGTAAATACAATAAACCCTCCACCAAATTTTGGAGCACCATTCGATCCTGTTGTATGGTTGCCTGGCTATGATGCAAATAATCAACTTGATGGTATTCCTATGACGATAGATGGTGCTACAGGCTTAGTTTCTGGTACTCCTGACCAACTAGGTTCTTTTGTAGTAGGATTGTGCGTAGAAGAATGGCGAAATGGCGTATTGCTAAGTGAAGTACTTAGAGACTTTCAATATACCGTTTCTGAATGTGATATTCCAAACTCTGCAATACCAACTGTTGGAAGTGTACCCATTACAGATTTACCAAATGCCGGAAATTTGCCTGCTACGATACTTGGTATTTATGTTAAAAATTGTGACGATTTAAATGTTGATTTTCTTAATGATGCCACTTTGCCTGGTGGTGGAAATGCAGGACCAACTGATGCCGATTATTATTGGGATTTTGGTGATGGAAATACAAGTACTCAATATGAACCAACACACTTATACCCAGACACAGGTACATATATTGTAAAAATGGCTATTACAATGGGAATAAATGGTCAAACATGTTCTGATACTGGATATTACGTTGTATTTGCTTACCCTGTCTTTAATCCAAATTTTAATGGAGATAATGCTTGTGCAAACGACACCGCAAATTTTATAGATTTATCTACTACAGCTATATATGACAATGTAGTAGAGTGGGAATGGAATTTTGGCGATGGCTCTGCTCCTTCTACTGTTCAAAATCCAAGCCATGAGTTTGCAAATGCTGGCACTTACGATGTTATACTTTTTGCTAGAACAGATAAAGGCTGTACAAAACTAGACACAAATCAAATAACAATTTTTGATGTCCCCACAGCATCTATAATTATGCCTACACAGGTTTGTGCCGAAGATACAGCAGATTTTCTTTCTGCATCGAGTGTTTTAAATGGAACTATAGATTCTACTTTTTGGGATTTTGGATTTGGTGTGACTTCAAATGCTACAGACACTTCAAATTATTTTCCTAATAGTGGTAGCTTTCCTATACAAATAGTAAGTAAGTCAAATCTTGGATGTATAGATTCTCTTACTTTGAACCTCAATATTAATCCATTGCCAACTACTAGCACTTCTGGTAATGATACTATTTGCCCAAATACTAATTTACCCATAAATGCTACAGGAGGAGTTTTTTATGCTTGGTCTCCAGTTGGTTTTTTAAACAATCCAAATATTCAAAATCCAGTTGTTGAAAACCCTACAATAGAACAATATTATTATGTAGAAGTAACAGATGCAAATACTTGTACTTCTGTAGATTCATTATTTATTGGTTTAAAACCTCCGCCACCTGCAGATGCTGGCAGAGATACTTCTGTATGTTTAAACGCTGCAAATATGGTTTCGTTTAATACTACCGTGCCATTAAATGCTACTGGTGGAATAAGTTATTCTTGGTCTCCAGCAGCCGGACTATCAGCTACAAATATTCCAAATCCTGATGCTTCGCCAAGCATAACTACAGATTATATAGTTACGGTTTCTGATGTGCATAATTGCCAAGCAAATGATACCGTGAAAGTGGTTGTTTTAGATCCTTCATTAGAATTGATTCAAGTAATTACCGATTCTATTTGCTTTGGAGATACTGTGATAGTTGATGTATATGACCAAGGAAATGTTTCTTCTTACGCTTGGTCGCCAACAAATTTTGTTACTGACCCAACAGTTAATGAACCAGGATTTTTTCCACCTATAACTACAGAATATATTTTAACTATTCAAAACTACTGCTATCAAGATGAAGATACTGTTTTAATAGAAGTAATTGCGCTTCCAAATTTAGATGCTGGACCTTTAGACTCTGTATGTATGGACAATACAAATTACCAGCTAAGTGCCACACCTACAAATTTAGAAATTTATGAATGGACAAGTACAGATGCTTCTATTAGTGACCCAAATATTTTTAACCCTACAATTTCGCCAAGTGTTAGTTCTACATATTTTTTAGTAGGAACAGATTCTGTGGGAACTTTGGCTTGTGTAAATAGAGACAATGTAACAATTTTGGTAAATGACAACCCTACTTTAGATATTCAGTTTCCTGTAGATTATTTTGGTTTTATTTGCCAAGGAGATTCTATACTATTAAATGCTGTATCTAATAATGCAACAGAATTTGCTTGGGATGCCGATGCTTCTTTAACGGCTTTAAATACTCAGACAACTCAAGCATTTCCACAAGATACTACTGAATTTTTTGTAACAGTAACAAACGGGCACGACTGTACAAATAGAGATTCTATAATAGTAAATGTACAAAAACCAATAGTTGGCTCTATAGTTGGAGATTCTATAATGTGTGTTGGTGGCTATGTAGACCTTGAAGGAACTGGAGGTTTATACTACAATTGGTATCCGAGTGAAGCAAATTTTACCAATAGTAATTATAGTATTACGCAGGCACACTTAGATACTAGTATGCGTATTTTGTTAGTGATAAGTAATGATTGCTTCGATGATACTACAAATAAATTTATAACTGTAAACCCTTTACCTGATGTAGATGCTGGAGAAGATATTACTATTATTAGAGATGATTTGTCTGACTTTTTAGATGGTTCTGGAGATGGAAAACCACTTTGGTATACTAGCGAATTAACTTTTACTGGAATTTTAAATTCGCCAGCACAATACGGTCCAGAAGTACAGCCACAGACTACTACAAACTATGTTTTAGAAATAGAAAACCCTGTTACTGGTTGTAAAAATTATGATACCATGACGGTAGTAGTAGATGTGATTACGCTATTGGCTTTTCCTACAGGTTTTAGCCCCAATGGAGATGGCACAAATGATTTTGCAAGAATTATAAAGTATTTAAACATTGAAAAACTTGATGATTTTTCTATTTATAATAGATATGGTGAAAATGTTTTTACTACTACAGATTTAAATGCCGCCTGGGACGGAACTTATAAAGGCGAAGAACAGGAAATGGGTGTTTATACCTTTTTAATAAAAGCAGTTACTAAAGACAAAGAATCTATTTTGAAAAAAGGAAATATTACCTTAATAAGATAAACTAAATTCTTAGAAATAGTTTTATTCACAAATATTAAAATGGGTAATAAAAACTCTATTTAATAAACCAAAATCTTTGTTTTGAATTTAAAAGAAGATTATTACGCAATAGGTATTATGTCTGGAAGTTCCTTAGACGGACTAGATATTGTATACTGCAAGTTTCAAAAAAAGAAAAGGTGGTCTTTTGAAATACTAGAACAAGATGTTGTATCAATAAAAGATTGGGAAACTAAACTAAAAAATTCAAGAGACTTATCTCCTAGTAATTTAAATATTCTAGATAAAGCATTTGGCGTTTTCATAGGAAAATCTGTTCAAAATTTCATTCAAGAAAAAAACATTACACAGCTAGACATTATAGCTTCTCACGGTCACACGGTTTATCATTTTCCAGAAAAGGGAATTACTAAGCAAATAGGTTTTGGCGAAGAAATTTTTAAGCAAACCAAAAAAGCTATTTTAACTAATTTACGACAAAAAGATATTGACCTTGGTGGCAATGGCGCGCCCATAGTTCCCATTGGAGATTTGCATTTATTTTCTGAATATAAATATTGTTTAAACATTGGTGGCATAGCAAACATTAGTATTAAAGATGTAGAAAACATTATTGCTTTTGATATTTGTACTGCAAACCAGGTTTTGAATTACTTAGCAAATAAAAAAGCTTTGAGTTATGACAATAAAGGAAATTTAGCACGCCAAGGAAAACTGAATATTGCTTTATTGAATAAACTAAATAAAATAGATTTTTATAAACAAGCTGCTCCAAAATCTTTAGATAATAGCTTTAGAGAAATTGCAATTGGTTTTATAGATGAATTTGAAATTTCTATTGAAGATAAACTTTGTACCTATTGTCATCACATAGCATTTCAAATAAAAAGTGCTATTCAGGTAAAAGAAAAAACACCTAAAAATATACTTATTACTGGCGGAGGAGCATTAAATAATTTTTTGGTAGAAACTATTTCTATTTATTTAAAAGAAAAAAATATTGAAGTTGTTATTCCTTCAAAAGAAATTATTGACAACAAAGAAGCACTAATTATGGCATTTATGGGTGTTTTATATTTACGAAATGAAATTAATTGCTTAGCAAGTGCTACTGGAGCCAAACAAGATTCTATTTGTGGCGAATATTATTTTGGCTAAACATTCTAATATGATTACCTTTGATATTATATGCCAATAGACGCCAAAATACTCGTAACGGGAGCCAATAATATTGTAGCACAAGCTATTATAGATAAACTTTTGGTGCAAGGCAAAAAAATACGTGCAATTTCTAATAAAAAACAGGAATTTAAAGCAGATAAAAATTTAGAATTTCAAAAATGTAGCTTATTTAACATTAGCGAGCTAGCAGATGCAATGGAAGGCATAGAAAAAATTTATCATTGCGATGAATTTGTTTCTTTCTTACCAAAAGAAGAAGACAAACTTTACAATATAAATGTTATTGGTACAGAAAATTTAGTAAACATAGCTTTGAGTAAAAATGTACAAAAACTAGTTTACCTAAGTTCTACACTTGCCTTTGGAACATACCAACACAAAAGCAAAATTAACGAAGAAACCAGAAGAACCGAACACAAAAAAAACACTTATTATACCATTTGTAAAAGTAGAGCAGAACTAGAAATAAGTAGAGGAAATGCAGAAGGTTTAGAAACTATAATAGTTTGCCCAAGTATAATAATACAGCAAAAAAATAAAGATTCTATTTATAATATTGTAAATATTGCCAAGGCAAACTACAGCTCTTATCCAGAAGGTAAAAATGGTTTTGTTGGCTTAAAAGATGTTGTAGCTGCCACTACACAATTAATGGAAAGTGAAAAAAACAATGAAAAATACATTGTTTCTGCCGAAAATAGAACTTACCAAAGTATTTTAGAACACATAAATCCTAATCTAAAACAAAAACATTTGTTTTCTAAAATGAATAATACAAAAGCTAAAATAATAGGTAAAATAAATAAGTTTCGAAATTTTGTTTTTGATGCAGCACCTTTTCTAACTTCAGAAATTTTAAACTTTGATGGCAAAGAATTTATTTTTGAAAATGAAAAAATAATTAAAGCATTAGATTTTGAATTTACTTCTATAAATAAAGTTTTGGAAGAAATAAAATGAAATTTTACAATTCCATAATATCTTACATTATAAAAAGGAGAAATCACCAAATAGATTTCTTTAAAAAATACCCTTTGGAAGTTCAAAAAGATTTGTTTCACGAACTTATTTACAAAGCCAAAAATACCGTATGGGGAAAAGAGCACCAATATGCTAAAATAAAATCCATAGCAGATTTTAAAAATCAAGTTCCTATTCAAAACTATGATTCTTTAAAACCTTACATAGAAAAAGTAAGAGCTGGTGAACAAAATATATTATGGCATTCTGAAGTAAAATGGTTTGCACAATCATCTGGAACTACAGCTGGCAAATCAAAATTTATACCTGTAAGTAAAGAATCTTTAGAGCAATGCCATTTTAAAGGCGGAAAAGATTTAATGTCTATTTTTTTGAACCACTATCCAGAAACCAACATCTTAGATGGTAAAAGCATGGTTCTTGGTGGCTCTTCAAATATAAGTTCTTACCGAGCAAAATCTTTTTATGGAGATCTGTCTGCTGTTATTATAGAAAACTTACCTTTTTGGTTTAATTTGGTAAAAACACCTTCAAAAGAAATAGCGCTTCACCCAAACTGGGAAGAAAAAATAGATAAAATGGCACAAATAGTTTCTAAAGAAAACGTAAGCAGTTTATCTGGCGTGCCTAGTTGGAATTTAATTTTATTGCAAAAAGTACTAGAAATTACTGGCAAAGAAAACATACTAGAAGTTTGGCCAAATTTAGAGTTATTTATTCACGGTGGTGTAAAATTTGAACCCTATAAAAAGCAATACGAAAAGCTAATTCCATCTTTAGACATGAAGTATATGGAAACCTATAATGCCTCTGAAGGTTTTTTTGGCATTCAGGACCAAACAAATTCTAAAGAAATGCTTTTAATGCTTGACTATGGCGTTTTCTATGAATTTTTACCCTTGGAAGAACTTGGAAAAGAAAATCCTAAAACTGTACAACTAGAAGAAGTTGAAATAAATACAAATTATGCCATAATAATATCTACCAATGCTGGTTTGTGGCGTTATATGATTGGCGATACTATAAAATTTACTTCTTTAAAGCCTTTTAGAATAGTTTTGAGTGGAAGAACAAAATATTTTATAAATATTTTTGGAGAAGAACTTATTGAAGAAAATGCCAATAATGCTTTAAAAACTGCCTGCGACAAAACAAATGCTATATCTAATGAATATATGGTGGCTCCTATTTTTCCTAATGAAAATGGTAAAGGAGGACACGAATGGCTTATAGAATTTCAAAAAAAACCAAAAGATTTAGTTCTATTTACAAAAATACTAGACGAAGCATTACAAGCAGAAAATTCTGATTATGAAGCAAAACGATTTCAGAATATGGCACTTCAATTACCAAAAATAAATATTGCAGAACCAGGCACTTTTTATAAATGGTTAAAAACTAAAGGTAAAATTGGAGGGCAACACAAAGTTCCCAAACTAAGCGACAAAAGAATTTACTTAGAAGAAATATTATCTATTTAAAGCTGCTATTTTGTTTACATTTGCAGGCTTAAATGCTCGAAAGATTTAAACCACATATAGCAATATTTTTGGCAAATGCACTTTACGGTGCAAATTATACTATTGCCAAAACAGTAATGCCAGAATTTATGAAACCATTTGCATTTATTTTTATGCGTGTTTCTGGTGCCTTGGCTATATTTATAATGCTTCAGTTTTTTGTTACTAGAGAAAAAATTGCTCCAAAAGATTTTATCCGTTTATTTTTCTGTGGTGTGTTTGGTGTGGCTATAAACCAGTTGATGTTTTTCAAAGGTTTAAACTTAACCGTGCCTATAAACGCATCATTAATAATGATTACTACACCAATTATAGTAATGACATTCTCAGCCATATTTTTGAATGAAAAATTGGCTTGGTATAAAATTTTGGGTCTTATTCTTGGTTTAACTGGTGCATTTTTTATAGTTGGCAGTACTAATATGAACTTTAGTTCTGAAACTGCAACAGGAGATTTATTTGTATTTATAAATGCCGTTTCTTATGCTGTATATTTAATTTTAGTAAAACCATTGATGCTAAAATACAAACCGCTTACCGTCATGAAATGGGTATTTATGTTTGGTTTTATTCCCGTTTTTCTATTTAGTTTTAGAGAATTTCAAGCGGTAAATTTTGATGCTTTTACCACAAACACTTGGCTTTCTGTAGTATTTGTAGTTTTTGGAGTAACCGTTGGTGCTTATTTACTCAATATTTATGCACTAAGCAAAGTAAATCCATCAGTTGTGGGTGTTTATATATATTTGCAACCAATTTTAGCTATATTTTTTGCTTGGCTTTTAGTTAACGAAGTAAATTTAACTTTAGAAAAAGGACTTGCAGGTTCGCTTATATTTGTAGGCGTTTACTTAGTTTCTTTTGGTAAAAGACATTTTGAAAAAAAGCTAACAAAATCATTAAAACAATAAAAATATGATATACTCAATGACAGGTTTTGGCAGATCGTCTTTTTTAATAAAAGGTGCTGCTTATGCTGTAGAAATAAGAACTTTAAACAGCAAACAGCTCGATATGAATGTAAGAACTCCTTCTTTTTTACGAGAAAAAGAAATGGAAATACGTTCACTAGTTGGTGGAGTATTAAAAAGAGGAAAAATAGATATTTCTATTAGTTCAGAAAAAAAAGATGAAGCAACATCTTTTGTAATAAATGCCAAAGTTGTTTCCGATTATAGAAAACAAATAGAAGCTTTGAATTTAAACTATTCTTTAGAAGGAAAAGATTATTTAGATAGTGTTTTAAAGTTACCAAACGTACTTCAAGCAGAAGAAATAGAGCTAGACGAATTTTCTTGGAAAGAAATAAAATCTGGAATTGAAAAAGCCATTGCCAACTTAAATGATTTTAGAATTCAAGAAGGAAATGCCTTGGAAAAGGATTTAAATGCTGGTGTAATTGCTATTCAAAATTTAGCCTTAAAGGTTGAAGAAAATGCACCACAAAGAATAGAAAAAGTAAAAAACAGAATAGACGAAAACCTAAATAAAATAAAAGACAGAATAGAGCTAAACAGAGATCGTTTTGAACAAGAAATTATATTTTATGTAGAAAAAATGGACATCAATGAAGAATTGGTTCGTTTAAAAAACCACTGTTTATATTTTCAAGAAATAGTAGCTGAAGAAATAAATTTAAAAGGAAAAAAAATTGGTTTTATAGCTCAGGAAATAGGTAGAGAAATAAATACGATAGGTTCTAAAGCCAATGATGCTAGTATTCAAAAACTAGTAGTGCAAATGAAAGACGAATTAGAAAAAATAAAAGAACAAAGTTTTAATATACTGTAATGAATAAAGCTATTGTAATAACAGCTCCTTCTGGAGCAGGAAAAACCACTTTAGTAAAAATGCTTTTAGAAACTAGAGATGATTTATCTTTTTCTGTTTCTGCCTGTACCAGAAGCAAAAGAGCTAAAGAAATAGATGGAAAAGACTATTACTTTTTGAGTGTAGAAAAATTCAAGAAAAGAATAGAACAAAACGACTTTGTAGAATGGGAAGAAGTATATACCGATATGTTTTATGGTACTTTAAAACTAGAAATCGACAGAATTTGGGAAGCAAAAAAAGCCGTAATTTTTGATATAGACGTAAAAGGTGCTGTAAACATAAAAAAGCATCTAAAAGAACAAGTGCTTACCATTTTTATAAAACCGCCAAGTAAAGAAGAACTTTACAACAGACTAAAAGGTAGAGGCACAGAAACTGAAGAAACTATTAAAAAACGATACGATAGATCTGTTTTAGAACTAGAATTTGAAAAACGATTTGACGCTGTAGTAGTTAATGATAATTTGCAGACTGCTTTTCAAGAATTGGAGGAGAAGGTTAATGATTTTTTGAAGTAATTTGTTTCGTGAGGACACGAACCAAGGTTTTAAGTTAATTCGTTTTTGAAGTAAATAAATTCCTTACTTTTGAACAACAACACACCTCTAACTCCTCTCAAGAGGAGAACATACTCGGTATTGCTTTCGCACGAAAAAAAAACTTCGTGAAGATGGGTCAGATAAAAAACAAGGGGATTAGGCAAAAAGCTTCGAGAGTCTAAAGAGGAAAAAAGTAGGGTCTGAAACGCCTCTTAAATTAGCTCTAAAGAGTTTGATTTTAGCATTAAAAGACTCTGCATTAGCATTGGTATTTCTATATTTAAAAAAGTTTAAGATATTGTCTAAATTGAGATAAATAGTGTGAGCGGTAGTAAAAAACTCATTAGATTCCATATGGATAGATTTTCCTATCCAATTAATGAATCTATCCTTAGCATTGACAATAGTTTTTTGGTCATAAATACTTCTAAGTTCCATTGCGTGTTTATACGCTATCTTTATTTGAGGGAATTCCTTGAATAATATTTGTGCTCTATGTTGTTGATTTTTTGTCCATCTATTTTCATTTTTGAATAGTAGATAACGACTTCTTGCTAATAGTTGTTTAGGTGTATCTCCATTGTCTAATACTTTAATAAAATAGGTGTTTCCATGTTCTTTAGCATTAGCAATTGCTTCGTTTTCTTTATCTATTTCATTCCACCTATTTTTTATCCGTATATGTTGCAGGGCTTCTATTACAAGTTTTACTACATGAAATCTGTCTGTAACTATTTTTACATTAGGGAATACTGTTTTTATAGCCAATTCCATATTTTTTGCCATGTCTAATGTTACTTCTTTAACTATTTTTATTTTATCATTAGGTAATTTATGGAGAACATCAATAATATCTTTTGATTTTGCACCTTTTATAGAGGCTATTAAAGTTCCTTTTTTGCCTTTACCAGCCTTGTTTGTAATAAAGGTGTATAGTTCTCCTTGAGATAATGATACTTCATCAATGCTAATAAATGGACCGATATTTTCAGGGAAAATCATATACTCTTGAGCATGTTTTTTTTGCGCCCAAGTAGAAAAATTACTACTGTTATTTTTATAATGTCTTCTAAGTTTATTGGCTTTTATATTATAATAACTGGCAATATTACTAACGGTATCTTCTCGGGTCTCTACCTGTACCTTTTAAAAAATCTGAAAGCTCTTTTGTTAATTTAGATCCCTCAGCTATAAATGAATAGTCACTTTTTATTTCTGTTTTATCTGTCTTTTTTCGCCATCGCCTCCGTCTTATCAATAGATATACTGCTTTTCCTCTTAGCGGAAAGTCTTGAATCGTTTTTTCATTCATAAACCCTTTTGACTCATAAGCTAATTTATCATACCCCAAGGGTAAACTATTTTTTTCATCTAATTTAATATGATAAATTTCTTTCTTTGTTGATATATCGCACAATATCAATATCTCTTTTGCGTCAAAATGATTTAATAATCTTTCTGGAAATAGCAACTCTAATAGGCTTGTTTTCAAGGTCGGTTTTTTTTAACCCGAAAGTAAACTTTTTATTTATATCTCCCCAACTATTTTACTTGACCCGTGAAGATTCACGAAGCTTTTTTATAATATTTTTTAGTATGTATTTATAATCAAATTTAAACAGACTGAATACTCTAGACTGTAAACTGAATACTAAATCAATTCATTCCGGGACTAGAAGTAACTAGTTTTACTTTCAAATCTGGAAATGAGTTTACAATTTGAACTTTTAGCGTTGCACCAGAACTTACTTCTTGCCATTTGCCACAAGACGTAGCACCAGAAGTCACCATTTGTACTTTTATATCGGCATGAGAGTCTACATACTGAATTTTAACATCAGGGTGAGAGCTTACAAACTGAATTTTGCCATAAAGTTTTTTTCCTTTAAAATCGCAACTTGCAGGTGCAGCCATAGCCATTTTTACTTCTTTTTTTAAAGTAAAACTAGACAATGCAATAACAGCAAAAAATAATGTTGTTAAAAATAAAATTCTTTTCATAGTTAGTGGTTTCTAATTGTTTTTAAGCCACCGGGTTAAGTGTAATGCTAAAAACAACGTAAGTATTTAATTCTCTATTATAATAAAATTTATCAAGTGCTTCATAAATATTTTTTGCTCTAAAATAAGAGGTATGTAAATTAGCTTCTCCATTTTTTATCCATTGCACAGTATAATGATTTTCTTCTTTATTGTTTATCAATACATACTCAAGCATCTTTTTTAAAGTTTCTAGTTTATCTATACCTTTTTCGGTATGGTATAAAAAAGACTGCTCGTGCCTTGGATTTATGGTTATCAAATCCAATTTTACTACATTATCTATATTCGTAAAGTCAAAAATTACATTTTCTGAAGCCAAACCTAATTTTTCGGCAATTTCTTTTTGCAATTTTGCAATATTCACATTTACATCTTTTGTCATTTCAACTGTTTTTTAAAGGCTTAAATCGATTTTGAAATTTTATCTACAATACCGTACTTCAAAGCTTCTTCGGCATTCATCCAATAATCTCTATCAAAGTCTTTCATAATATCTTCATACTTTTTCCCACAGTTGTCTGCCAAAATATGTGCACTTTTTTGTTTTATTAGTAGCAATTGTTGTGCCGAAATTTCAATATCTGTAGCTTGTCCCTGAATTCCACCTACACTTGGTTGGTGAATCATAACTCTTGCATTAGGCCAAATTTCTCTTTTTCCTTTTTCGCCAGCTGCCAAAAGTATAGAACCCATACTTGCTGCCATTCCCATACATACTGTTTTTACTGGGCTTGTAATCATATTCATTACATCCATCATTAGTAAACCATGCGTAACTACGCCACCTGGACTATTTATATAAAAAGTAATTTCTTCACCAGGTTTATCTGCTTCTAAATACAATAATTGATTACAAACTTTTTCTGCAGATTTTTGGTCTACGCCACCCCAAAGAAAAACTTTTCGTTGTTCAATAAATTTTTCATCAAACTTATATCCTTTCTTTTCGTCTTTTTTTTCTTCGTCTTTTGCCTTCTTCTTAGCCATAATTTTGTACTTTAAGTATTAACGCTCAAAAGTACTTATTTTAAACAAAAAAGTGCAATTAGCTTTTGTTAAATTAAATTTTGGTTCTTTTATTTCACAATTTCGAAAAACTCTAATTGAAAAAATAACACAGATTTTTAAATTATATTTGTGTTATGAAAAAAATAAATGTTTTTTATCAAGAGCCTTTATCTGAATCTTTGAAATCAATAGCTTTAGTATTAATATTTATAACAATTTGGTCTTTATTCTTTAGCTATGCTTATGCATTATTCATTGCTTACTCACCTTTAATTTATATAAACTTTATTGCTTGCTTTGCATTTGGAATTTCTATAGCTTATGGTGTGAAAATTGCTACGAGTTTATTGCCAATTTTTAAAAGCAAAACAGCTTTTAAAATAGCTATAATTGCTTCAATGTTAAGTGTATATTTTTCTTGGGCTTTTTACATGCTACAATTTGTATCAGAAAGCACAATGTTGCATAATAATACTTTAGAATATTTATACATTTTCAATCCTATAAATTGGCTTAATACATTATTAGAAATTAATAATTTTGGCTTATGGTCTTTATTTGGAGCAAACTTTACAGGTACTGTCTTATGGCTTATTTGGCTAGTAGAAGCTGCAATAATTACATCTTTAGCTATTGGTTTAAATTTTGAATCTAATCTTGTTTTATATTCAAAAATGCTTAATAAAAAATACCAAAATTTTATCTTAGATAAAGATTTTAAGCCCATGTATGCAACAGAAGAATTCAAAAAAGATTTATTTGAAAACTGTATAGAAACTATTAAAAACTTAGAATTTGGTGGAGCGAGTTACTATGCCGAAATTTCTATTTTCTTCTTAGAAAGAGAAGAGAAACAATATTTAAGCATAGAAAATATAACTTCAATTAACAGTCAATCAAAAAGCCGAAAAAAAGTAATCACACATTTACAAATTTCAACTAAAGAAGCTCAAATGTTGATGCAAATGTTTAAGACAAGAAAACAATCTTTAATAGAATCTTTCCGTTTCTAAAAAGCAATCCCAAAATTCATTTCAACATATTGCGCTGTAAAATAGTGCGTTTTCATATTGATACCTAAAAATGGTTTGTGTTTTTGTTTTCCAAAACCTGGAAAATAATACGTAATACCTGGTTTTGCCCAAATGGGTGCATTGCCTAAAGTTGGGTTGTGAATGTATGCGCCTACAATAAAACTCAACCCTACTCTACCAAGCATCATTTCATAGCCCAAATACGCAGACCAATCCATTGCTCTAAAAGTTTGATCTTTGTCTTCGTCAATTTGTCGGTTTACTAAAAAATCGTATTCATACTGCTCAAAAGAAACTATTGCACCAGCCAACAATTTATTAGCATAACCAAAATACCTTCCATATTGCAAGGCAAAAGAATATGCAGGATAATTTGCTCCTCTAGCAAATTTCTGATTCACACCTAAACCAAACTTAAAAGTATATTCGTTCTTCTTTTGAAAGATAGTTTTATCTTGTTCTACAATGTATTCTCTTTCAAAATATTTTGGTTTGTAAATTACACCCAAATTTCCACTAGGAATATTTATACCCAAATTTGGAGCCTGAACACTAGAATTGGAATAATGCATAAAAGTTGCACCAAACTGTAAATCTACTTCTTTGGTTAAATGAAAATCTACTCCTATTCTAAACTGAACCACAGTATTTAGTCTAGAACCAATTACATTATTTATAGGATTTTTTATAGGATCATAAACCTGTGTAAGATAAGCCAAGCCACCAGCCAATTTTGCATGAAAATCTACAACTTTGCTTCTTGTAATATAATATTTTACAAAAGGAGCAAAACCATAAGCACTTCCAAGAGTAGCTTCGTTTCCAAAATGTGTCTGAATATATGAAACACCTATTTCTGGATAATTAAACGCACGATGCCAGTTTTTGTTTCCAAAAGTTTTATAACTCGCATTTAATTCAAAACCATAAGTCAAAGCAGGTATTTCAGGCTGAAACCTTTTGGTGTGTTTCAAAATTTTACTTGCAAAGCCATTCACTTCAAAAGACCATTTATAACCACTTTTTGGTAAATTCTTTTTACCTTGGCAAAATATATTGCTAGCTGTACTAAAGCAAAAGATAAAAATTAAGATTTTTTTCATAAAATGGAATAAAATTAGTGGCAAGTTAGCAAAGTAAAAATAAAAAACTTATGTTGAAACATTATAAATTCATTGCAATACTTTGTTTTATTGCTATTTCTTTTCCAAAAGAAGCCAATGCATGGGGATTTTGGGGACATATGCGTATAAACAGACAGGCAATTTTTTCTTTACCACCAGAAATTATAGGTTTTTATAAAACAAATATTGAATATATTACCGAACACGCCGTAGATCCAGACAAAAGAAGATATGCTATAGATGGTGAAGCACCAAGGCATTTTATAGATTTGGATCATTTTTGCGTGCATCCTTGTGCAGATTTCCCAAGAAAATGGAACGATGCCGTAGACACTTATTCTGAAGATACTTTGCAGGCTTATGGAATTGTACCTTGGCACATAGAAGTAATGCTGAGAAGACTTACGAGAGCTTTTAAAGAAAAAAATGTTCAAGGAATTTTAAAAAACTCTACAGAAATAGGTCACTATATAAGTGATTCTCACGTGCCTTTGCACACCACAGTAAACTACAATGGTCAACTTACCAATCAAAAAGGTATTCACGGATTTTGGGAATCTCGCTTGCCAGAATTATTTCATGAAGACTATGATTTTTTTGTAGGAAAAGCAGAATATATTCCAAACACATTAGATTTTATTTGGGACAATATTTTAAACGCACACAGCCAAGTAGAAGACGTATTATCTTTTGAAAAAGAATTGGATAAGACTTTTCCTTCAGATCAAAAATTTAGTTACGAAACCAGAAACGAGTTAACAATAAGAACTTATTCTAGAGAATATTCTGCAGCATATCACGACATGATGAAAGGAATGGTAGAAGAGCAAATGCGACTAAGCATGAAGCATACTGCAGATATTTGGTATACTTGCTGGGTAAATGCTGGCAGACCAGATATGCAAGATGTAAAATTTGAAGAAGTTGAAATTGAAGAAGAAAAAATTAAAGAAGGAACTGTAAAAAGTAGAGAACACGCCAAAACAGGTAATGATATTTTTGATTAAAAAAAACGTCTATAATTCGAAACTTATTTTATAGTTTACAAAATGTTAAATCGTCCCCACTTCATAATACCTACTTAAATTTACGGATAAAGAGTACTTAGTTCTTCAGTTGAAAAAAGTTCTTCTGTTGAAATAGGTTCTTCAGTTCTATTGTTATTCAGTTTTATTACTTTTAATAACAGAAGAACTTTTCAACCAAAAAACCGAATAACTGAATAACCGAATAACTGTTCAACCGAACAACCGAATAACTAAAAAAATTAGATTTTAACCAGCTTCTATAATAAATAGCATAAATTACACGTACTTTGCAGTAAGAATTCAATAGCATTATGGAAGAAAAAAAACCAATAGATTTTCATCAATACAGAGCAAACGTAAAAAAGAAACGCTTTGAGAATAAAAAGTTTTTTGATAACGCACAGCGAAAAAGACCAAAAAATATAGATTCACATATTCAAGATTTACACGAAGAGGTGTTTGAAAATACAAACTGCCTTGACTGTGGAAACTGTTGCAAAACTACACCTTCTATGGTTAATAATAGAGATGTGAAAAGAATTGCAAAATATCTTGGCTTGACTCAAGGTGAGTTTTCTGAAAAATATTTGGCAGTTGATGAAGATGATGATACGGTTTTTAGAATTACACCTTGTGTTTTTTTAGATAAGGAAAATAATGAGTGTACTATATATGAAGTAAGACCCAAAGCTTGTAGAGAATATCCACATACAGACGAACACAAAGTAAGCCTTGATATAATGAGAAGAAATGTAGGCGTTTGCCCAGCAGTTTATCAAATTACAGAAAAATTAAAAAGAGTTTATATTGATGAGCTAAAGAAAAAATAACAAATTGGAGCAAATGATTTTTTAATTTCATGTTTCTAGCACTAATACTTTTTCAAAACCAAAGTATCTAAAATCAGTCTAGATTTTAACCATTTTTCTAGTTTAATTTCTTCTGTTGAAATTGTTTTATTTGGTATACTATCAAACCATTTTACATTAAATACTTTTAAAGTATCTATTTTATTAAAATCTGAATTTAATTGTTGTGCAAACGAAATTTTTTCGACACCAGAATAGTTTATTTTTACCTCTTCACAAATTTGAGCAAAAGGAATTTGATCTAATACATATTTTTGAATTTGCTTTTCCAATTCATTTATTCTAGCATTTTTAGCTTCAATACTTTCATCTCTCGAAGATATAATTTTCTGATTTTGAGCATATAAGTCTGTTAAGTTTTTTACTTGCTCTTGTATTTTGGTATCGTCTTCTTGTTTTACATTCAGCTTAGTGTTTTGCAATTTGCTATATTTTTTCAAATCCTTTTCCCAAGCAGCTATTTGATTGTTTGGGATCGCATTTCCTAATATATAAAATGTAATATAATCTTCTTTGTAATTTATGTTTCTACTGTCATCATCACCAATAATACTTACGCCTTCGTCTCTAAGTTCTTGAATAAATGCACGAGCCTCTTTATTGTAGGTGTTTTCTTGAAATAGTGTGTAAAAAGAATAAATACTAAAACCCAAAATTACTGTTGCAACTATCATAGCAATTCTCGAAATTGCTTTTTTTCTTTTTGAATCTAGGTATTTTACAATAGGAAACTTTAAATATTTTACAACTAAAAAAGTTGATAATGCTATAAAAATAGTATTTATGGTAAACAAAAACATGGCTCCAAAAAAATAATCAAAATTTCCTGTTCCAAGACCAAAACCAGCAGTACACAAAGGCGGCATTAAAGCCGTAGCTATGGCAACACCTGCTACTGTATTTGTTTGTGGCGATGGTCTACTTATAGCTATAATTAAAGCCAAACCACCAGCAAAAGCTATTAATACGTCTCTTACATCTGGTGCCGTTCTGGCTAAAATTTCTGGAGTAGCTTCGTTAAAAAGCGAAATACTAAAAAATAAAGTAGAAGTAAGTAAGCTCAGTAAAACCATAAAACCAAGATTTACTAGAGATTTTCTAAGTGTATCAATATCGTTTGTAGCTATAGATAAGCCAACGCCCAAAATTGGCCCCATAAGTGGCGAAATAAGCATGGCTCCAATTACAACTGCCGTAGAACTAACATTTAAACCAATAGATGCAATCACTATAGAAAATATTAAAATCCAGGCATTGTGCCCCTGCATCGAAATATTTGATTTTATTTCTTCTACAGTGCCAGATTTATCGGTATCTCTTTCTATGTTTAATAAATCCTTAAAAAAACTTTTAATATCATTTATTATGCTTTTTGCTTGTTTTTGAGGCTCTATATTTTCTTCCATTATATTAAAATTAGCGAAGTAAAGATTACCAATATTTTTTTATTTCATTAAGTTTTTACAAAATTTATTTTTTATTTTTAATAGGATTACCCATAAAAGTCACTTAATACTAAAATTAAAATGGGGTAGTATAATTTTAAGAACAGTCGTCATTCCAAAAAATTGTGTAGGCACGGAACAATTTATTTGGAATCTACCACAATGGCTCTAATTTTCATTGTTTGTGTTAGATTCTGAATATTTTTTCGTAGCTCAAAAATTTCAGAATGACGCTCAAGTAGTAATGATATAGATTAATAGTGGCTTTTATGGGTAATCTTAATTTTTAAAATAATCTGTTCCGCTATTTGCCGTTAAATAATCTTAAAAGCTAAAAATGAAGCTTTTCAATTTGTTTGTACATTACTATCTTTGCAAAGCTTATGTTAAAATTTGAACACATAGAATATTTACACGCACTTTGGGTTCTTATTCCATTTATTGCGTTTTTTGTATTGTATATTTTTTATCGAAAAAAAAAGCAGCAGGCTTTTGCTACACAAACTTTGTTTAAACGGCTAGCTCCTTTCAATGCTTCTTCAAAAATATATACTAAGTTTAGTCTTTATGTTTTAGCATATATTTCTTTGTGTGTAGGCTTAGCAAATCCACAAATAGGAACAAAGTTTGAAACCGTAAAACGAGAAGGCGTAGATGTAATGATAGCTTTAGATGTTTCAAAATCTATGGACGCTAAAGATACGCAACCTAGCAGAATGCAAAAAGCTAGGCAATTTGTTTCTAATTTGATAAATAAAATGTCTAATGATAGAATAGGCTTAATTGTATTTGCTGGAAATGCATATTTACAAATGCCGCTAACTATAGATTATTCTGCTGCCAAAATGTATTTGAAACAAGTAAACACCGATTTAATTCCAAACCAAGGTACGGCAATTGGTGCAGCTGTAAATATTGCTCAAAAATCTTACCCAGAAAATGGCGACAACCAAAAAGTAATGCTTGTAATTTCTGATGGAGAAAACCATGAAGGCGATGCAGAAAAAGCCATAGAAGAAGCAAAGAAAAATGGAATAAAAGTAATTACAATTGGTGTAGGAACTACAGAAGGCGCTCCAATACCTCTGGGAAGAAAAGGACAGTTTAAAAAAGACAATGAAGGAAATATTGTAACAACTAAACTAAACGAAGAAATGCTAAAAAACCTAGCAAATGAAGCCAATGGAACATATTATAACATTGCAAACAATGACGCAATGAGTGATATAGTTGCTTCGCTTGGTGCTTTAGATGGCAAAGTTTTTGAGGAAAAAGTAATAACAGATTATAAAGATCATTTTCAAATATTTTTGCTAATTGCGATTTTGTTGTTGCTCATCGAATTTGTAATTAGTTATAAAAAATCAAAAATTCAATTCAACTTGTTTAAAGAGAAATAAAATGATGCAAAAGAAGATTTTACATATAGTTTTTTGCCTACTTTGTTTGCCTTTGGTTTCTTTGGGGCAAGAAAATTATAATTTACTAAAAAGCGGTATTGAAAAAATGCAAGCAGAAAATTATAGCGATGCCGAAGCAAATTTTAGAAAAGTAATAGAAAATAACGACACTATTAAAGAAGCATACTTCAATCTTGGAAATGCGGTTTACAAACAAGAAAGGCTTGAAGAAGCAAGAGAAAACTACGAAAAAGCACTTTCTTTTAGTACAAAAAAACAAGACAAAGCAGAAGCCTACCACAACATAGGCAATAGTTTTATGCAAGAAGAAAAATGGGAAGAAAGTATTGACGCTTACAAAAATGCTTTAAAAAACAACCCAAAAGATATGGATACCAAATACAATTTGGTATATGCTTTACAAAAACTACAAAAAGAACAACAACAGCAACAACAAAACCAAGACAAGGAACAAGAGCAAGACAAAGACCAAGATAAAAACGAAGAAAATAAAGACGAAGAAAAAAACGAAAACCAAAAAGATAAAGGCGACCAAGAAGAAAAAAACGAAGACAAAAACCAAGAAGACAAAAAAGAAGACGAAGAGCAAAAAGAAGACGATAAAAAAAACAAAGGCGAAGAAGATAAAAGAGAAGATGGTGAGCCAAAAGATGAAAAAGAAAACGGTGAACCTAAAGAAATAAAATTATCCAAAGAAGAAGCAGAAAGACTACTGCGCGCTATTGAAAATGAAGAACAAAAACTTCAAGACAAGAAAAAGCAAGACGAAATGGAATTAATTAAAATTCAAACCGAAAAAGATTGGTAAGTCTATTTCCGGTTTTTTTTGACTCGAAATAATTTAACAACACGTCATTGCTTGCAAAATGAATTGAATTTATATTTTAAATGAAAAAATTTAAACAACATATTTTACTTTTACTACTAAACACTATAGCTATTATAGGTTTTGGACAGGCAAAGTTTTATGCCAAAGGTGAAAGTGTTGCATATACTGGAAAAACCTATGTTGTAACTTTTGTATTAGAAAATGGCGATGGAAAAAATTTTAAAGTACCTCAGGCATATCCTGGTTTTCAAATAGTTGGCGGACCAAACCAATCGAGCAGTTACCAATGGATAAATGGAAAAACCACTAGCTCAAAATCATATTCTTAATATTTACAGCCTATGAAAGAAGGCTCATTTACTATTCCTAAAGCAAGTGTAGAAGTAGGAAATGAAACTTTAATTACTGAAGAATTTAAAGTGGAAATTAAAAAAGGCGCTGCCGCACCACAAACCAACAATCGTCAAAACCAAAGGAACAATAGAAATCCTTTTAACCAAAGAAATCAACAAACACCACAAGAAAACAACGAAGATTGGAAAACACAAGTAGCCGATAATTTGTTTGTAAAAATGTATGCCGATAAAACAAATCCTTATGTTGGCGAGCAAGTAAATTTGTATTTAAAACTGTATCAAAGAATAAACACTTTCAATACACAAATTACCGCAATGCCCGAATTTGAAGGCTTTTGGAAGCACGATTACGCACTACAAAATACTGAATGGAAAAAAGAAGAAGTAGATGGCGTTTGGTACAATACTTTATTGATAAACAAATATGCACTTTTTCCTCAGCGTGAAGGTAAATTTACCTTAGATCCTTTAAAAATTCAAACTTATGTTCGCTTGAGAACTAGAGGAAATAGCAATTCTATTTTTGATCAATTTTTTGGTTCATACGAAAACAAGGTTTATGAATTTCAAAGTAATAAACTAAGCATAAAAGCAAAAGCACTTCCATTAGAAAACCAACCCAAAGACTTTTACGGCGCAGTAGGAAATTTTAAATATAGTGCAAAACTTGATAGTATAAAAGCAAAAACAGGAAATGCCATTACACTAAAAACAAGCATTACAGGTACAGGAAATATTATGATGATAGATGCTCCAGAAATTTCTTTTAACGAAGAAAATTTTGAGCTTTACGATCCAGAAAGCAAAGAATACATTTCTAAAAAATCGAATAATATAAATGGCACAAAAAAGTATAATTACCAAGTTATTGCTTTAAAACCAGGAGATTACAAACTAAATCCAATTTCTTTTTCGTACTTCGATTTGCGTAGTAAAGATTATAAAACCATATATTCTGATACACTTGCGCTAAAAGTAACACCAAGTGCAGCATACTTAGCACAAGAATTGGCATTAAAAGAAAAAGAAGCAGAAATTGAAGAACAAAAACTAGAATTTGTTGAAATAGCACAAGAAAACAATTATCTAAAAGAAGGAACAAATTATAAATTTAGTAAGTCTGGTAAGTTTACACTATTAGCTTCTAGTCCTGTATTATTGGCTTTTTTATTGCTTCTTGTTAAACGCCGAAGAGATAATTACAATCCAGATTTTGTAGCATTAAACAGAAAAAAAGCAAACAAAATTGCTTTGAAAAAACTAAAAAAAGCTGCCGTTTTCTTAAAAGCCAAAGACCAAAAAGGATTTTACAATGAAGTTATTCGTTCGCTTTGGGATTATGTTTCTTTGAAATTAAATATCGATAAAGAAAATTTGAGCAAATCAAACATCAACGAAAAATTGCTGGCTCAAGATGTTTCAGAAGAATTAGCAAACGAATATTCTGCAGTTATAGAAAACTGCGAAATGGCTATTTATACACCAACTACAGATGTTGCAATGCAAGAAGATTTTGATAGAACCAAAGAATTAATTATTAATTTAGAAAATGTACTTTAAGCAAGTTTTACATATCGTAGTTTTTACTTTTTTTGCTTTGAATAGTTTTGCTTCTGGTGATGGACACGAAATTGCTTTTACAGCTGGAAATATTGCCTATGAAAAAGGAGATTTTGTAAAAGCAATTGAGCATTATGAAAAACTTGAAATACATACTAGCTTCGGTTCAGAAAATACTAAATTCAATTTAGCAAATGCTTATTTCAAAAACGGAGAAATAGGAAAAAGTATTTTGTACTACGAAAAAGTATTGAAACAAAATCCTAATAATAAGGACGCTGCCAAAAATTTAGCCTACGTAAAAACAAAGCTAGAAAACGACTTAAATGAATTGCCCGATTTATTTTTTGTAGCTTGGTGGAAACAATTTATACATTTTTTTAAAGCTGATACTTGGGCTTGGATTTCAGTTTGCTTTTTTTGGTTTGCCTTAATTGCCTTTGCTTTTTATCTGTTTTTTACAAATATTACATTCCGAAAAGCAGCTTTTATTAAAACAATAATATTTAGTTTTATAGCTCTGCTAAGTTTATTTATTACAAAAATAAAGACAGGTGAAATTTTTAATGCTACCAAAGTTGTTTTAATAAAAGAAAATACAGTTTCTAAAAGCGCACCAAGTTTAAATAGTGAAAATGCTTCTACTTTTTATGAAGGATCTAAATTTAAAATAGAAGATCAAGTAGATGTTTTCTATAAAGTAAAATCTTTAGAAGGCAATTTTGTTTGGGTAAAAAAAGAAGATTTTAGAGAGATTTAGATAAAGCAACAATACTTCCAAGTTATATTGCGTTATTTGTATTCTAAACCCAAAAGATGTTTGAAGTTCCAAAAGAAATACCCGAAAATTTAAAATTTGACATCAAATCTTTAGAAGAAGAACGTGCAAATAAGTATTCTCATTTATTGGGTGTTGTTATTTGGTTAGTTACTGCTCCTTTTTTATTATATGAAACTTTTCAATTGGAAAGCAAGACAATCATTATTGGAGTATTTATATATTGTTTTACTTTTTTAATGCTTTTTTCTGCCTCTAGCTTATATCACAGTTCATATAATTTAAACCAAAGAATAAAATTTAGAACACTAGATCACACAGCTATATATTTTTTTATTGCAGGAACTTACACACCCATTTTGCTCATGTTTATTAACAACAGTTTTGGAATAAAGGTTTTAACTGCTTTGTGGATAGTAACTTTAATTGGAACTATTTTTAAGTTGTTTTTTGTAGCAAAGTTTAAATTAATGTCTACTATTATTTATTTACTAATGGGTTGGACAGCTATTTTTATAGTCAATAAAATTTTGGAAACCATGCCAACAGATATTTTTTATTGGATAGCAGCTGGCGGAATATTTTACACCATTGGAACATACTTTTATATGCATAAAACTTTAAAATTCACACATTTTTATTGGCATTTATTTGTATTGGCTGGTGCAGTATGTCATTTGGTAGCAGTTTTTAAATCAGTTATTCATTTTTCATAACTTTGAACAAGAACAGAAAAACAAAATAACAGAAGAACTAAAAAACAGAAGAACCGAAGAACAAAAAAACTGAAGAACCGAAAACTGAAGAACTGAAGAACTGAAATCTAAAAATTCAAGGTACCGGATCATAACCACTTCCACCCCAAGGATGGCAAGAAGCAATTCTTTTTAAACCAAGATAAAGCCCTTTTATAGGTCCATACTTTTTTAAAGCATCTAGCATATAATTTGAGCATGTAGGCTGATACCTACAACTACTAGGCAACCAAGGCGATATTATATATTGATATACTTTTACTAAAAAAATAAAAGGAAGAGATAGTATGTAAAGTATAGATTTGATAAAGTAAAGGTATAAAATCTTTTAATAAACATTGGCTTGAGATTCCTGCCTGCACAGAAATGACAAAAAAGATGTTTTTATTGGAAATTCTATTATCTTTAATAAAAAATACAACTATGAAAACAGCAGAACAATGGTTTGCAGAATATGCCGAAAGCCATCAAAACGAAACCAACACCAAAATTCACTTTATTTGTGTGCCAGCTATTTACTTTTCTATTATCGGAATTTTGATGAGTATTCCTACTGGTTTTCTTACAAAATTAATTCCTTTAAATATGCCACTTTTTGTTAACTGGGCATTTATTCTGGCTATTCCAGCTATGATATTTTATGCTCGGCTTTCATTTTCTATTTTCTTAGAAATGTTTGCTTTCACTATGATTTGTATTGTATTAGCTTATTATTTAGGTCAGTCCGTTCCACTTTTATATACCAGCATAGGTATTTTTGTAGTAGCTTGGGCAGGGCAGTTTTATGGGCACAAAATAGAAGGCAAAAAACCTAGCTTCTTTAAAGATTTACAGTTTTTATTGATTGGCCCTATTTGGGTATTTGAAAAAATGCTGGGCAAGAAAGCTTAAATGTTATTTCTCTTCCAAAATTTTCACAATCCAAAGTACAAAATAAGCTAAAACACCAGCACCACCGAGCAAAGTAAAAAGAACAAATCCAATTCTTACTATCGTTGGGTCAAGACTAAATTTTACACCCAACCAATTACATACTCCAAATATTATTTTCTTTTTTGCTGTCATAATATCTCAAAGTTACAAAAAATTTCATTTTCTCTATTTTTTTGAGCAATTTTGTAATTCCTAACCAACTTCATTTTTTATTTAAAAACTTAGTTCTTCTAAGTAACAAAAATTAGTATCAATGAGCCAAGCAACGCAACAAATGACCATTTTTCAAGAAGCCATTTTAGCAGGAATACCAAACGAACTTCCTAGCACAATAAATATAGACCCAAACATTAGTCACGCACCAAAGCGAAAAGATGTACTTTCTACCGAAGAAAAAAAACTGGCTATAAGAAATGCCTTGAGATATTTTCCTAAAAAATGGCACGCACAGTTGGCTAAAGAATTTGCTGAAGAACTTAAAAAACATGGTCGTGTATATATGTTTAGGTTCAAGCCAGACTATAAAATATACGCCAGACCAGTAAACGAATATCCAGGAAAAAGTCTACAAGCCAAAACCATTATGCACATGATTCAAAATAATTTGGATCACGCCATTGCACAGCATCCAGACGAACTCATTACTTATGGTGGAAACGGTGCCGTGTTTCAAAACTGGGCGCAGTATTTACTCACTATGCAATATCTGGCAGAAATGACAGACGAGCAAACGCTTACTATTTATAGCGGACACCCAATGGGTTTATATCCTTCGAGCAAAGATGCACCAAGAGTGGTAGTAAGCAACGGAATGATGATTCCAAACTACTCAAAACCAGACGATTGGGAAAAATTTAACGCACTTGGCGTAACACAATACGGACAAATGACTGCCGGTTCTTATATGTACATAGGTCCGCAAGGCATTGTACATGGAACTACCATTACGGTTTTAAATGCTGGAAGAAAAATTGCTAAAAATGGAGAATCTTTAGCAGGAAAACTATTTGTGACTTCTGGACTAGGCGGAATGTCTGGTGCACAACCAAAAGCTGGAAATATAGCTGGTTGTATTACCGTTTGTGGCGAAATAAACAAAGCCGCTTCTTACAAAAGACACGAGCAAGGCTGGGTAGATGAAATTATTTCTGACCTAGACGAACTTTGTGCAAGGGTAATAAAAGCCAAAGCAGACAAAGAAGTGGTTTCAATAGCTTATGACGGAAACATAGTGGACGTTTGGGAAAAATTTGATGAAGAAAATATTTATATCGATTTAGGTTCTGACCAAACTTCGCTGCACAATCCTTGGGCTGGAGGTTATTATCCAGTAGATGTTTCTTTTGAAGAAGCCAACGAAATGATGGTTTCAAACCCTGAATTGTTTAAAGAAAAAGTGCACGGGAGTTTAAAAAGACAAGTCAATGCCATTAATAAACACAACGAAAAAGGAACTTACTTCTTTGACTACGGAAACGCATTTTTGCTAGAATCTTCTAGAGCTGGTGCAGATATTATGGCTTTAGATGGTTTACGTTTCAAATACGCTTCTTATGTAGAAGATATTATGGGACCAATGTGTTTCGACTATGGTTTTGGACCATTTAGATGGGTTTGTTCATCTGCAGATCCTAAAGATTTATTAAAAACAGACCAAATAGCAATTGAAGTTTTAGAAGAAATGGTAAAAACTTCGCCAGACGATATCAAGCAGCAAATGCTAGACAATATTCAATGGATAAAAGGTGCGCAAGAAAATAAATTGGTAGTAGGTTCGCAAGCGAGAATTTTATACGCAGACGCAGAAGGTAGAAGCAAAATAGCTGAAGCGTTCAACAAAGCCGTAGCCAGCGGAGAACTTTCTGCTGCAGTAATTTTGGGAAGAGATCATCACGATGTTTCTGGAACGGATAGTCCGTACAGAGAAACTTCAAATATATATGACGGTTCTATGTTTACCGCAGACATGGCTATTCAAAACGTAATAGGTGATAGTTTTAGAGGCGCAACTTGGGTTTCTATACACAACGGCGGCGGCGTAGGCTGGGGCGAAGTAGTAAACGGGGGGTTTGGAATGACACTAGACGGAAGTGCCGCAGCCGACAAAAGACTGAAAAATATGCTTTTCTGGGACGTAAATAATGGAATTTCAAGAAGAAGTTGGGCGAGAAACTCTGG
>CAKZQD010000097.1 GCA_937139485.1 uncultured Bacteroidota bacterium
ACAGCCTTAGCTATCGCAAGGCTTATCCTATTACCTTATGAGCACAATGTTTCGCAAGGATAGGAAAAGATGTTGGCATTGCTTTTTAATATGAATTCACTCTGGGAGGAATACATTTTAGCAAGATTAAAAGAGGAAGAAACCAAAAACTTAAAAGTATTTGGACAAAATGATAAATATTTCTGGAATGGTATAACCATCCGACCTGACATTATTATTGAGAAAAAACAAGGAGCATCAAAAGAAACTTTTGTTATTGATACCAAATGGAAAAAAATAGACAACGCAAAACCGTCTACCAATGATTTAAGACAAATGTACGTCTATAATGATTATTGGCAAGCCACCAAAGCGATACTGCTTTATCCGTCTAGTAGCGAAGATTTTGGCAAGTTTATTGCCTATGAAAGTATAGAAAGCTTAGCGCCTCAGCAAACATGTGCACTAAGTAAAATAACTATTTTTAAACCAGAGGAAGATCGTCTAGATCCGTTTATCGGTAATAAAATTTTAAGATTTATTAAAGCCAGTCAACCACACTAAAACTTTCCTTATATTCGTTTACTAAATGATGAAAAATATAATACTTCTTTTAGCCTTGGTTTTTAGCTTTTCTTGTAAAACCAACCAAACCATAGGACAACAAAACATAAACAAAAAAGCAGAGTCATACAATAATCAGGCACAAGAATATCTGTTTGAAAGAAATTATGAAGCAGCAATAAACGCACTTGAAAATGCTATAAAAATAGAACCAGAGTATCTTAGAGCGCATTTCAACTTAGCTATTATATATCAAAACCAGTATAAAAATTACCAAAAAGCAATAGCTATTTATGAGCAAATAGAAAGTTTTGATGCTACAAATCCAAGTGTATCTTTCAATAAAGGAATGTCGTATTTTAATTTACAAGAACTTGATGAAGCTAAAAAGACAATGATCATTTATCTAAATCAATCTACAAATAATCAAAAAGGAATAAGGCAAGCAAATCAAGTTTTAAAAAATATAGAATTTTCAAAAAAAGCTTTACAAAAGCCTTTAGATATTGAATATAAAAATCTTGGTGCACCAATAAATACTCCAAAAAATGAATATTTTCCTTCATTAACTTCCGATAATGAAATGATTTATTTTACAGTAAAAGACAATAAATCTAACTATGCCGCAGAAGATATTTATTTTAGCAAATTTGAAAATGGAAGTTGGCAGGCTGTTCAAAAAATTAACAGTAGTATAAACACCAATGCCAATGAAGGTGCGCATTGTATAAGTTCGGGTGGAAATTATTTACTATTTGCAAGCGATAATTACAAATATGGAAATGAGGGACGATTTGATATTTATTTAGCTAAAAAAACAGGCGATAAATTTAGAAACCCTATAAATTTAGGTAAAAATATAAATAGCAGATATTGGGATTCACAACCAGTTTTAAGTGCAGATTCTAAACAATTATTTTTTGTAAGTAAACAAAAAAATGGTTTGGGCGGAAGCGATATTTATGTAAGCACTTTGAATAGTGAAGGTAAATTTGGACCAGCAGAAAATTTAGGCAACACTATAAATACCTCATTTGACGAACAGCGACCATATCTTCATCCAGACGGCAAAACACTTTATTTTGCATCAGGAGGTCATGCAGGAATCGGCGGTGCAGACTTGTACAAATCTACTTTGCAAGAAGATGGTTCTTGGAGTAAACCAGAAAACTTAGGCTACCCAATAAATACCTCTGGCGATGAGTTTGGCATTTTTGTATCTGCTACAGGAAATACTGCTTACATTTCTTCTGATAGAACAGGTGGTTTTGGTGGGCAAGATATTTATAGTTTTAATTTACCTACAAGTCTTCAACCAGAATTGGTGACTTATATAAAAGGAAATGTTACGGCAAAAAAAACCAATGAAGCCTTAAAAGCAAACATTAAAATTTATGATTTAAAAACAGGAACATTATATAAAAGTTTGAGTTCTGATGAAATTAATGGCTCGTTTTTAACTACAATAGTAAGCAACAAAAACTATGCTTTTGAAACTTTGGCAAAAGGATATTTACCATTTTCTGAAAATGTTTCTATTCAAAAATTGAAGAATAATGAAGCCTTTGTTTTTAATATTGAATTAGAAAAAATAGCCGTAGGAAAAGAGTTTACTTTAAACAATATTTTCTTTGAAACAAATGCTTTTACTTTATTAGATATATCTAAAATTGAGCTGAATTATTTAGTCGATTTTTTAAAAAACAATGAGAATACGAAAATAGAAATTGGAGGTCATACCGATGATGTAGGTAGTGATGAAAGTAATTTGAATTTATCGGAAAACAGAGCTAAATCTGTATATAATTTTTTGCTTGAAAAAGGGATTTCGACTTCAAGAATTACTTATAAAGGTTATGGAGAAACAAAGCCACTTTACGAAAACAATTCTGATGAAAATAGAGCAAAAAACAGAAGAACTTCTTTTAAAGTTTTGTAGTATTTTTTTTGACTAAAGAGATACAATGTCACCTCTTGGTTCGTGTCTTCACGAAACAAAACAAATCTTTGGTTCGTGTCTTCACGAACCATGGCTATTATTAATCAGCAAATGAAGTACATTCTTCAAAGGCTAATACTTTGCAGCCTTTACAAATACGCTTATCTAAAAAGCTGTACATATAATTCAGAGCATCAGATTTTTTATCAAAGAAATTATCGGCACCTACTTCATCAAGAAAGCCGCCATTTTTTAAAATTTCTTGGCTTCTTAATTTTGCACCTACAACAACAATTTTTCCTCCAGCTTTTTCAAATTTTTCCATTTCATAGCACAACCACTCTGCACCTGCCAAGTCTATAAAATTTATTCCTTGCGCTACAATGAGCACATTTTTATTTTCTTGTTTAAACAGTTTTATAAAAAAAATACTTAGTTTTTCAATCGTACCAAAATAAATAGAACCATCTATTCTAATAATGTTTAGTTGAGGGCAAATATTATAGTCTACATCTCTTTCTGTGTTTACAAATTTTTTCTGGCTTGTCATGGCAATGTTCTTGATATTTACATTGCTTGTTTTATGTAAATAAAATAGTAAAGAAACAACTACACCTATCAATAATGCCAACTCTAAACTTAGTGCCAAAGTACTTATAAATGTAGCTAAGAAAACTATAGCTTCTTTGTGGCTACTTTTAAAAATACGTTTTATGTGTGGAAAATCTATTAAATTGTAACCAATCAAAAGAATTATTCCACCCATTGTTGCCTGTGGTAAATATTCAGTAAATTTTGTTCCGAAAAGCAATATAAGTACTAAAAACAAGGCATTCAATAAAGATGCAAAAGGGGTTTTTGCACCTGCTTGGTAATTTACAGCAGAGCGCGTAAAAGAGCCAGAGCCAGCATAAGCAGAAAACATACTTGCTGTCATGTTTGCTATCCCTTGTGCTATAAATTCTTGATTAGGATTTATTTTTTGATGCGTTTTCAAGGAAATTGATTTTGCAATTGCCACTGCTTCTACCGTGCCTAGCAATGCTAAAACTACTGCTCCAGATGCAAGTAATTTTATAGTTTCAAAAGAAAAATTTGGTAATTGAAACCCAGGTAAACCAGCAGGAATTTTACCTACTGTAGTAATTCCAACTTCGTTCATTCCTAACAAATAAGCCAAAAAAGTTCCTAAAACCAAAGCTAAAAGCATGTAAATTTTTGATGTTAACTTTATTTTTTTAAACAAAATAGCACTTATTAAAGTAAGTATCGCAACAGCAAAAACATTCCAATTTATAGCAGCAAAATGGTTAGAAATATATTGTAATACGGCTATAAAACTACTTCCTTTTGGAATAGCTAAGCCAAATACAAAATGTAATTGTTTTACGGCAATTAAAATTCCTGCTCCAGCAGCAAAACCAACAATTACCGAATGTGAAACAAAATTTACAATACTTGCTAAACGAAAAACACCCATCAAAAACTGAATAAACCCAGCCATAAAAGTAAGTATGAGTGCCAAAGCTATAAATGTTTCTTGGTAAGATATGCTATTTATATCTAAGTCTAAAGATTGGCTAATGGTAGCAAAAACTAATATAGAAACAGATGTAGTAGGCCCTGATATTAACTGATTTGAAGTACCCAAAATAGCTGTAATAAATGGAATAATAATAGCAGAATACAAACCATAAACTGGCGGCAAACCTGCAATTAAAGCAAATGCAACTGCTTGCGGAATGGCAATAATTGTAACTGTAATACCTGCTATAAAATCTGCCTTCCAAGTATTTTTTACTTGTGGAAACCATTTTAGTATAGGAAAAATTTTGTGCAAAGTATTTTGTTAGTTTATGCAAATGTAGTGAAAAGTAATAGCTTTAAAGTAGTTCTTAAAAATGAATATATTTTAAGCCTTAACCCTATTATTTTGAAAAAAAGGAATCTAAATTTATCCAAAAAATTTTTGAAATACAATTTATGCGTTTACATTTAATAGATTTTTGCCTACGTAAAAATGCTAAGTCGATATTAATTAAAGTAGTCTAATATTTATAAAGCTTTTAGAATATCTTTGCGCTATGTCAGCAAAATATAAAAAGGAATTACAAAATTTAGGAATCAAAACTTTAAAACCAATGCAGGAAACTGCTATTAAAGCAATGCTTTCTGAACGTGAAATAACGCTACTGTCTCCAACAGGTTCTGGTAAAACTTTGGCGTTTTTATTGCCGCTTTTAAGTTTAATAAATAAAAACGTAGCCGAAGTTCAAGTAATTATATTGTTGCCTACCAGAGAATTAGCTTTGCAAATAGAAGAAGTTTTTAAAAAATTACAAACAGGGCATAAAGTTACTACTTGCTATGGTGGTCACTCAATGTCTATTGAAAAAAACAATCTTAAAGAAGCACCAAAAGTTATTATAGGAACACCTGGAAGAATAGACGATCATATGAATCGAAATAATTTTAGTTGGAAAGCTATAAATACTATAATTGTAGATGAATTTGATAAATGTCTGGAACTTGGTTTCAATAAAGAAATGAAACGAATTTTTAAACGTTTGCGATTAAGTAAAACCGTTTTAACTTCTGCAACAGATTTATTGGACATTCCAGAATTTACTGGTATTACTAAACCCATAAAATTAGATTATTTAGATAAAAACCAAGATTTCAACAAAAATTTAAGCCTTTTAGCTGTTCACTCTAATGATAGAGATAAGTTAGATGCACTTGGAAATTTATTGAAAGAAATTGCCTTTGAACCAACTATTGTTTTTTGCAATAGAAAAGATGCTATAGATAGAATTTCGGATTATTTAATAGATAATGATTTTACCATTACAACTTTTCATGGCAACCTAGAACAAGATGAACGTGAACGTTCTATAATAAAATTTAAAAACGGAAGTGCACACATATTATTATGTACCGATTTGGCAGCAAGAGGAATAGATTTAGACAATATCAAAAACATAGTTCATTATCATTTACCACATCAATTGAGCATTTTTACACATAGAAATGGTAGAACGGCTCGTATGCAAAAGTCTGGAAAAGCATTTTTAATATTTGCTCCAGAGGAAAATTTATCTTTTGAGCACGATTTAGAAATTGAAAATTATTTTTTTACCAATGAAACTAAGTATAAAGAACCAGAATACAGAACTTTATATATAAGTAAAGGAAAAAAAGATAAAATAAATAAAATAGATATTGTTGGATTTTTTTACAAACAAATAGAGCTAGACAGAGGCGAATTAGGTATTATTGATGTAAAAGATTTCTGCGTTTATGTAGGTATAAAAGCATCTGCAATAAAAAAAGTGATGGGAAGATTTAACAAGCAAAAAATTAAAGGCAAAACAGTAAAAATAGAATTGGCTAGATAATTTTAGGTTTATAATGTTTTGGTACGTGATGACACAAACCAAGGCTTTTTTTGGTGCGTGAAGGCACGAACCAAGGCTTTTGTGGTGCGTGAAGATACGCCAAGGGGGTTTTGTGGTACGTGAAGACACGAACCAAGGATTTTTTGGTACGTGAAGATACGCCAAGGGTTT
>CAKZQD010000098.1 GCA_937139485.1 uncultured Bacteroidota bacterium
GCTACTTTGTCTCAATATTTTGCAATAATTGCTATTTTAATTTCCTGTTTAGGCTTATTTGGTTTAGCTAGTTATATGGCTGAAAATAGAATTAATGAATATAACAACATGTGTCCGTGAAAAATAAAACGTGATAAAAAAACTTGTTTGACAATTTTCAGTAATTCATTCCTTGCCTCAGTTAGTGGGTCTTTTGAGTCAGGCAAGCTTGCTGCTAAAAAATCCACCTGGTTAAAAGTAAAAAGAGTGATTTCATGATGCTTTGATACTTCCTTAATCATGTTATGTGTTCGCTGTAAAACTCCTCCTTTTGGTGGGTAGGGTATAAGATGAGATAGCCAAAGTATTTTCATGCGTGTCTCTTTAAATTTAAATAAAAAGTGCGTAAATTTTTTGTAACTAATAATGACCATTCATGATCTGTAGATTTCGTTTTAAAGGTTTAATTTAATATTGATCAACATATCCATTAACTAATCTATCTCCTCATCAATAAGTTGTTTTTTATTTTTTACTTACATAGCAAACCAGTTGTGGGTATTCGGCAGGATGTTTTTTTATCCATGTAATAATAGATTTTTTATGCGCAAAAATTAAATTAGTACTTTGAATGCAATTATTAGTTGGTTGTGGCAATTTTCTAAGTTGTATTTAGAAGCTTGTTGCTTACTGGATGCCAGGCCCATCGATCGGCGCTGATCACTATTAGTAAGTAACTTCTTAATCGATTCTACACACGAATACTTGCACTCATCTTGATAAAGAAGGCCTGTTTCATTATCAATAGTTGCCCCACAAACCGAAGGGTTACCAGGTACAATAACCGGTAATCCTGCTCGCATATATTCTAAAATTGATAGCGAGTAGCCGACCTCGCCTTTGGAAGGGTGAACAGCGAACGCGCAAGCAGGTAAAATTTGTGCAACATTATTCACCCGTCCAGGCATGCTCACATGCTCGGTAATATTCAATGTTTTAGCTTGTTCTTTAAAATGTTCTAAATCTGCCGCTTTAAGATTAGAGACTGAAAGCGTTTCTAATTGTTTTAATAGAACTATATTCTCCCAATCGTTAATGTATGAGCTAGAGATGTTTAACTCCTTCAATTTAGAGAGTTTGGTTAAAGGTTTTAAAGCTCTCCGAGAGTAATTTTAAACAATGGCAGCAAGTAAAAGATAAGGATGAAAAAGCCTTGGAAGCTCAAATTAAAATGTTCGTTGACCCTGTTTCGAAAAATTCAACAGTTGAAAATATGATGTACGAACTACTTCTAAAAAGTGGTAAAGACCTCAATAGCAAGATTGAACATAATGAAAATTACTATTCAATTAATGACAATGAATTGATTTTTATGCTTGAAAAAGCAGATAAAAAAATCGTGGATGCCGTTTTAAAAGAACAGCCCAAAAAGGTTATCGCTTTGGATAAATTATTCAAAGACAACGACCAGTTAAAAACCAATACGGTTTTACAAATGAAAGATGCGGGCGTTGAATTTAAGACGATATAAGCCATGAAAATAAATTTTGAAGCCAACCTGCAATTTCAACAAGATGCCATTAAATCCGTTACGGATTTATTCGAGGGGCAGCCTTCGGATGATTCCTTACTGGAATACGATTTTGACATACAGGGCGAACTACATTCTATCGTTGGGGTCGGCAATAAACTGATACTATCCGAAGGTCAAATACTGACCAATTTACAAAGCATCCAAGAAACAAATGAAGTTGAAAAATCCACCAAATTGGATGGGATGAATTTTTCCATAGAAATGGAAACAGGAACGGGGAAAACATACGTTTATCTTCGTACCATTTATAAGTTGAAATAATTTCAAAATCTGCCTCTTCTGTAATAACTAAATGGTGCTTTTTCATTTAATTGCTCTAGCTCGTTCTTTTACTTCTTGCCAAGAATAATTTTTACTTTCTCCTTTTAAATGTTTTTCAAAACGTAAATCTAATGCTGTTTTATAACTATCCGAAATTTCATAAATAGAAAGATCTTCTTCCAATTGCATTTCTTCATTATTACGAATTAGTTTCAACAACTCTTCGACTTGTGTATTCAAGTTATTTATGGTTAAAGTGTATTTCATTTTAAAAATTATTTAATAAATATACAAAAATGTTTTTAAAGTAAAGGAGTAAAATCACTAGAAAAATTGAAATGCAATCATAAATCAACCATTAAATCGACAGATTGCTTCAAACGCTTAGGCGTTTTCGCAAAGACGTGAAATTTAAAACCTATGAGCCTTTGAGTGATCTCAATGACGATAAAACTACTAAATTTCGGGTCTAAAATCTGCGTGTCAAACAAAACACCAAACACCCAACTTCCAACACCAAACATTTACTCATAAACAAACTCACTAACAACATTCAATTTACTTTGCGCCTGTTTCATAGTAGCAACATCCAAAAACGAAAGAATCAAATACTTATCGGTTTCTTTCATTTTGACCTCTTGTGGATTGCTAGTTATGTACTTTATAATGTTTCCAAAAACTGCCGAGCCATAAAATGCAGATTGTTGGTTTTGAAGGAAATAACAATTCATTTTTCCTTTCTTTATCCAAACTCTTTCCATACCAAGGCTTGTGGCTAACCATTTTATACGCATAGCGTTAAAAAGTTCTACTACTTGCTCTGGTATTTCTCCAAATCGGTCTTTCAAACTCAAGGCAAAAGTTTTAAGTTCTTCTTCGTTTTTCAAATTATCTAACTCGGTATACAAGTTCATACGCTCGTCTACTTTGTTTACATAATTGTCTGGAATCAGTAATTCTAAGTCGGTATCTATTTGGCAATCTCTGGCATAATTTCGCTTCTCTTTCAGCTCTTCTTCGAACAAATCTTTAAAATCTGTTTCTTTTAGTTCTTGTATGGCTTCGTCCAAAATTTTGTGGTAGGTATCAAAACCTATTTCCGAAATAAAACCAGACTGTTCACCACCTAAAAGGTTACCTGCACCTCTAATATCCAAATCTCGCATAGCAATATTAAAACCAGAACCCAACTCAGAAAATTCTTCTACCGTTTTTAGTCTTTGTCTTGCATCTTTGGTTAAAGTACTCATTGGCGGCGAAAACAAATACGCAAATGCTTTTTTATTACTTCTACCTACACGCCCTCTCAATTGGTGCAAATCGCTCAAGCCAAACATATGTGCGTTGTTTATAATAATTGTATTTGCATTTGGAATATCCAATCCAGTTTCTATAATATTGGTAGAAATCAGTACATCATACTTTCGTTCTACAAAGTCTTTCATCACTTTTTCTAGCTTGTCGCCTTCCATTTGCCCGTGTGCTGTAGCTATGTCTATATCGGGCAAATATTTATGAATCATAGTTTTAAAATCTACCAAATCTTTAACTCTATTATGTACAAAAAATACTTGTCCGCCTCTGTACACTTCAAATTCTATAGCTTCTTTTAGCGTAATGGGATTAAAAGTTCTTACTTCTGTAGTTACTGGTTGTCTATTTGGCGGTGCGGTTTGCATTACAGACAAATCTCTAGCACTCATTAGCGAAAATTGAAGCGTTCTCGGTATTGGTGTTGCAGTTAAAGTTAATGTGTCTACATTTACTTTTATTTCTTTGAGTTTATCTTTTACACCTACACCAAATTTTTGCTCTTCATCTACAACCAAAAGTCCAAGATCTTTATACTTAAATTTCTTGCTTACTATTCCGTGTGTTCCTATTAATATATCAATTTTTCCGGCAGCTAAATCTTTTAAAATTTGTGTTTTTTCTTTGGTTGTTCTAAAACGGTTTACATAATCTATAGTAACAGGAAACTCAGAAAGTCTTTCGCTAAAAGTTCTAAAGTGCTGATACGCCAAAATAGTTGTAGGAACTAAAATAGCAACTTGTTTTCCTTCGGTTACAGCTTTAAAAGCAGCACGAATAGCAATTTCTGTTTTCCCAAAACCTACATCACCGCAGATAAGTCTATCCATCGGAGTCGGTTTTTCCATGTCGCCTTTTACATCTATGGTACATTTTTCTTGGTCGGGCGTGTCTTCATATATAAAAGATGCTTCTAGCTCGGTTTGCATATAGCTATCTGGTGCGTAAGCATAGCCTTTTTGTGCTTTTCGCTTGGCATACAGCTTTATTAAATCTGCTGCAATATCTTTTATTTTTCGCTTGGTTTTGTTTTTTACTTTATTCCAAGTATCAGTTCCTAGTTTATGAATTTTGGGTACTTGACCTTCTTTTCCAGAAAATTTTGAAATTTTATGCAATGAATTTATTCCTACATAAAGCAAATCATCGCCACCATATATTAAACGAACGCATTCTTGCACCTTGCCACTAACTTCTATTTTTTCTAAGCCAGAATATCTTCCTACACCATGGTCTATATGTGTTACAAAATCTCCAGGGCGAAGTTCTTTTAGTGTTTTTAAAATTAAAGCTTTGTCTTTTGAATATCCTTGACGAATAGAATATTTATGAAAACGGTTAAAAATTTGATGGTCGGTATAAATTGCCAATTTCAAATCGTTTTCTATAAAACCTTGATGAATGCTTGTGTATACTGGAGTAAATTTTACATCTGCTTTGAGATCTTCAAAAATGGCATAAAATCGTTCAATTTGTTTTGGATTTTCGGCAAAAATGAAGTTTTCAATTTTTGCACGCTCATTTTCTCCTAAGTTTTTTATCAGTAATTCAAAATTCTTATTAAAATTGGTTTGGTGCGAAATATTGTATTGTATTTCTGTTGCTTTATCGAAGTAGGCTTTCTTACCAAATTCTATTAAAGTAAATTTTTGAATATCGTTTAAAACAGTTGCCGGGCTTTGAAAAATTGCTTTTGGATTGTTCTGCAAAAACGGATTTTTTTCATATTCATATTGATCCTCTTCGGCTTTTATTTTTTCATAAATCTCCAAAGCGGCATTCATATTATTGTCGAGAGCTTCTATGGTAGCAGGTATATCTTTTATCCAAATAGTAGTTTTTGGCGTTAATATATTGAAGAAACTTGTTTTTTCTCCTTCGTCAAAATGCGTTTGTACATTTGGAATTATGGTAATTCGCTCTACTTTTTTTTGTGAAAGTTGCGAACTTGGGTCAAAAATTCTAATGCTTTCTACCTCATCGTCAAACATTTCTATTCTGTAAGGCAAATCATTGGCAAAACTAAAAACATCTACAATATCTCCTCTTATAGAAAACTGACCAGGTTCGTAAACAAAATCTGTTCGTTCAAAACCATATTCTACCAAAAGCTCTATCATAAAATCTACGTTCAACTTTTCGTTGATTTTCATAGAAATCATGTTCTTTTTTAAAACTGTTTTTTTAACTACGGTTTCAAAAAGTGCCTCTGGGTAAGTAACTATAGTTTCTGCCTTAGAAGTTGGGTTGGTAATTCTATTTACGCATTCAGTTCTTAGCTGAACATTGGCATTGTTTATTTGATGTATTTGCCCAGGTTTTTTAAACGAATCTGGAAAGAAAAGCACATCTCGTTTATGCTTTTCATCATTGAGTAAATTCTTTAATTCATTTTGAAAATAGGCTGCTTCTTCGGCATCTTTAAGTATAAATACGTGAGCGTTTTTAGATTTTTTTGCTACCGACTGGGCAATAAAAGCCCCTGCCGATGCTACCAAACCAGATAAATGTATTTTGGCATTCGGCTCTTGAGATAAAGAAATAATTTCTTTAGTTCTACTGTCTTTTTCAAATGCTGAAAGCAGTGTTTCTTTATTCATAAACTGCTGCGAAGATATTAATTTTTAGTGGTAGAATAAAAAAAACTTTAATGATTTAATTAGGCTTAAAAGCTATTTGCTATTTGCAAAATATTTTTCCCAAATCATAATTAAACCAAAAATAACACCATAAACAAAAACTACGTAGATGTATTTATGGTTTAAATCGAATAAAAAATGCTTGCCTTCTGTAAGTTGTTTTGCCAGCATCAATATTCTAGCAAAATTTATAAGTACAATAATACCCAAACCTAAAATTGTAAACCAAATTTTGTGAAACCATTTTCCTTTTAAACTTAAAATAATACCTATAAAAATAAATTTTGCAGAAATACCAAGACAATGATTTCCTACGTAAACTCCTAGTGAGCCTGAAGGCAAAATATTTCTTTTGTTGTAAATTAAATCATAATTAAACCAGTTTTCTAAACACCAAGAAGAAACAGCTACATATTTAGCTGCAAAATAATCATTGAATGACCACCAAATTGGTTCTAAGAAAGAAACATTATTAAATGTTTCACGAATAAAAGTCCAAACTATATATACGGTTATAATTTTTACTATAAACAATAAACCCTCATTTTCTTTAATCTTAGATAACATTGCTTTGTATTATGTATTTTTGCTGTTCAAATTTTTAGTGTGGCAAATATACTATATATTTCTTATGACGGTATGACGGATGCTCTTGGGCAATCTCAGGTGCTTCCGTATTTGCTTGGTTTACAAAAAAAAGGGCATACTATACATATATTAAGTACCGAAAAACCAAGTGTTTTCTCTAAAAAAGAAAATCAAATTAAAAAGCTAATTCATGAAAAAATTGAATGGCATTATATTTTTTACACCAAAAAACCACCTTTACTTTCTACTATAAAAGATATTAATGCTTTAAATAAAAAAGCCGAACAGTTACACAAACAAATTGGTTTTGATATTTTACATTGTAGAAGTTATATTTCTGCATTGGTAGGTTTAAGAATGAAACGAAAGTTTAGAACAAAATTTCTTTTTGATATGAGAGGTTTTTGGGCAGATGAGCGTGTAGATGGAAAAATTTGGAATATAAGAAATCCTATATTTTCGCTAGTTTATAAATATTTTAAAAAGAAAGAAGTTGCTTTTTTAGAAAATGCAGATGTTACTATAAGTTTAACTCACAATGCAAAAGCAAAAATTTTAAACTTCAAAACAATAAAAAATAATCCAATAAATATTGAAGTAATTCCTTGCTGTGTAGATTTAGATAGATTTGATGAAGCGAAACTGAAAAAAGAAAATAAATCTGCCTTGAGATCAACTTTGGGAATTGAAGAAAACGAGTTTGTTTTAACTTATCTTGGCTCTATTGGAACTTGGTATATGCTAGAAGAAATGCTCGATTTTTTTAAAGTTTTATTAAAACACAAACCAAATAGTAAGTTTTTATTTGTAACAGCAGAAAGTAAAAAGTATATTTTTTCAGAAGCAGCAAAACGAAAAATACCAAAAGATAGATTTGTTATTACAAAGGCTGATTATACAGAAGTACCATTGTATTTATCATTGAGTAATTATGCTGTATTTTTTATTTTACCTGTTTTTTCTAAGAGTGCATCTTCGCCAATAAAACAAGGCGAAATAATGAGCATGGGCGTGCCAATAATTTGCAATGCTGGAGTAGGAGATACAGACTATGTTTTAAATAAATACGATTGTGGTTTTTTGGTGCAAGATTTCAATGAGTCAAATTACGAAAAAATTATTTCTAAGCTAGATTCTAAAATTTGGAATAAAGAAATCATTCGAAATGCAGCATCAGAATTTTATGCTTTAGATAATGGAATTGAAAGCTATAGCAATGCATATAAAAAAATATTACAATAGTGAAAGTAGCTTTTATTGTACCATATCCAAAGGCAATGGCACCAAGCCAAAGATTTCGCTTTGAGCAGCAATTAAGCTATTTAGAAAACCAAAAAATAGATTATTCATTTTTCCCTTTTTTATCTGAAAAAGCTTTTGATATTTTATATAAACCTAAAAAATATTTAACAAAAATTCATTTTATTTTAATGGGTTTTTTGAAACGTTTTTTATTAATGTTTCAATTACAGAAATTTGATTTTGTTTTTATTCATAGAGAAGCAAGCCCAATAGGTCCTCCAGTTTTTGAGTTTGTAATTGCAAAAATCTTAAAGAAAAAGATCATTTACGATTTTGATGATGCAATTTGGCTTTCAAATACTTCTTCGGCAAACAAAATTATTGCAGGAATAAAATGGCACAGCAAAGTAAATTCTGTTTGTAAATGGGCGTATAAAGTTTCTTGCGGTAATGAGTTTTTAGCAAACTATGCAAAGCAGTTTAGTAACAATGTAAACATTATTCCAACAACGGTAGATACTACAAATGTTCATAATAAAACAAAAAATCAAGATACAAAAGAAATAGTTATTGGCTGGACAGGAACACATTCTACCATAAAATATTTATATGACATTGAGCATTTTTTAGTAGAAATGCAAAACAAATTTCTGTTTAAATTTTTAGTTATTTCTAATAAAAAGCCAGATTTTAAAACTTTAAAGTTTGAATATAAAGCTTGGCAAAAAGAAACCGAAATAGAAGATTTATTGAAAATGAATATTGGAATTATGCCACTGAAAACTGATAAATGGGCAGAAGGTAAATGTGGCTTTAAGGCAATACAATATATGGCATTGGGTATTCCTGCTGTGGTTTCAAATGTAGGTGTTAATGAAAAAATAGTAGACAATAACGTAAACGGTTTTGTTTGTAATGCAGAAAAGGATTGGGAAATAGCTTTTGAAAAATTATTTTCTAATGAACATATAAGAAAAGAATTTGGTGAAAAAGCACAAAAAAAAATAGCCTTAAATTACTCAACAAAATCTCAACAAAAGAATTATCTAAGTCTCTTTAATTTTTCCGTTTAAAACATCTATTTGGTAAGAAACCATCACTAAAAACGCTGCAAAAAATGGCATAGATGGAATTTTATACCTTGCCAAAGCACCAAAATTAAAACTTGTAAAACCTACAACAAAACCAAATAGCAATGCAAATATTAAACACATTTGTATTACAGGTTTAGAGAAAATTGCACGCATAAATAAAAATATTTTTCCTTTGTATAAGAATATCTTTAAAAAAAATAAAAATAAGAATAAACTTTCTACAGCACCCATAAGAACTACAGCACTTCTAGATTCCCAAAGATAAGGTCTAAAATAAGTAACATTTACACTTTCTGGAAAAGCTGTTATTAACGATGCGATAGAAGTTCCAGTAGAATGTATTACATAGCCAGATCCATTTTCAGAAGCCACCTGATGCCAACCTTGAAAATCTTTAGTAGTTTGCTCAAGATTAGAAATAGAAAAACGACCAGCACTTTCACCAACTATTAAAACTAAACCAGCCAAAGTACCAAACATCATAAGGATAAAAAACGGAGTTAGAATTGCTCTCAATGCATCTGATTTAATTTTAGATTTTTTTTCATTGAAAACCCAAATTACTCCTGCTGGTAAAAATGCAATTACAATATAAGCTTTTAATATCATAATAATATATGCGCAGAAAATAATGAGGGCAAAGTTTCTAATTTTTTTATTACCAACTATAAAGGCTTGGTGAAGGGCATAAACCATTATGCAAAGTGCTGCAAAAGTTAAAGTGTCTTTTAATATTCCAGTACCCCAAAAAGCCACAGATGGAACAAATAATACTGCGAAAGCTAAAGTTTTTTTTATTTTTGGATAATATGCAATAAACACTTTATAAAGTAACCAGTTGCCTATGAAGCTGATAAATGCAAACATATAAGAAGCAGATAAATAGGTGTTCATGCTTAAAATATTAATCACAGAACTCATTTTTATAAATGTAGTTTCTCTTGAGCCGTATTTTAAAATGTAGCCATATCTAGAACTACCATAATTGTACTTTAATTTATAAAATGCTTCAGTACTTTCGGTAAAAAGAAAACTAATTGCACTATCAAAATCATTTAATAGATAGCTAATAAATTTTTGACTCCAAGTGTAAAAACCCATAGTGTCGCCACCGCCATAGTAAAATTCGTAAATAAACGCAAAGGCTGTTACGCCAAACATTTTTAACATAAATGCTCTTATGTAAAACTTTTTTTCTTCGGCACCAATTGCTAATCTTTTTTCAAACATTTTAGCAAGAAAAAAAACAATACCAAAATATAATGGACCTATTAAAATATCTGCGAGTGTCATGGAATATTTTTGTAAGCAATATTTGAGAAAAAATCTTTAAATTTAGCTTAAATTTGAAGTCTTAAAGTTAATTTTTTATCTAGGTTCGTTTTATTAAAAAACGAATATAACCATCATTTTTTTCAAATGTGCGGAATTGCAGGAGTTATTACATTTAAAGAATCAGAAAACTATCTAAAAAACAATTTAGATAAAGCTATAAATGTACTTAATAAAAGAGGTCCAGACTTTCAATCTTCTTTAAAAGTTAATGATAATGTGCTATTTGCACACGCAAGACTTTCTATAATAGATGTTTCTGATGCTGCTCACCAACCTATGCAAAGTTCTTGTGGCAGATATACGCTTGTGTTTAATGGAGAAATTTTTAATTATAAAGCCTTAAAAAAAGAACTACTAAATTTTGGAGAAAAATTTGAAACAAATTCTGATACCGAAGTTTTGTTGAAAACTTATATACGGCATAAAGAAAAGTGCCTTGATAAATTAAATGGTTTTTTTGCTTTTGCAATTTACGATAGTATTGAAAAAAATACTTTTGTAGCCAGAGACAGAATGGGAATAAAACCCTTATTATTCAGAAAAACCGAAGCTTCTTTTTTATTTGCATCTGAAATGAAGGCAATTATGGCTTTTGATATTCCTAAAAAAATAGATTATAATTCAGTTCATGAGTATTTTAGGTATAATTATATACCAAGTCCAAATTCTATTTTTGAAGATGTTAAAAAACTAGAACCAGGGCATTTTTTAAAAATAGAAGATGACGGCTCTTGTGAAATAAAGCAATATTATAAAATTCCTAATGAAGAAATGAATTCAAAAAAATATCATTTCAATAATTACGAACTAGCTCAAGAAACTTTAAGAAACGAATTAGAAAAATCTGTTCAATTACGTTTGGTTTCTGATGTGCCCTTAGGAACATTTTTAAGTGGCGGAATAGATTCTTCTGTAATTACAGCTTTGGCAGCAAAACATAAACCAAACTTAAATACTTTTTCTGTAGGTTTTAGCGATAATGCATATTTTGATGAAACACAATATGCAAATTTGGTTGCCAAAATGCATAAAACAAATCATACTGTTTTTTCACTTTCAAACAAAGATTTGTATAACAACCTCAACGAAATACTTGAATATATAGACGAACCTTTTGCAGATAGTTCTGCAATACCAGTTTATATATTGAGTAAAAAAACACGAGAAAAAGTTACCGTTTCACTTTCTGGCGATGGTGCAGACGAAATGTTTGGTGGATATAATAAACATTTTGCAGACTGGAAAATAAGACAAAACGGACTTTCAAATAAAATTGTAACAAGTTTAAATCCTTTATGGGAAACTTTGCCAAAATCTAGAAATGGTAAATTTTCTAACATTATAAGACAATTAAATCGTTTTGCAGAAGGTTCTAAACTTTCTGATGCAGATAGATATTTGCAGTGGTGTTCCATTTCTTCTACAAATTATTGTAAGACATTATTAAAAAATAAGTCAGAAAAATCAATAATTGACAATAGAAATAAAAAAGTAAAATCTATTTTTACTCAAAATGGAGACTTAAACGAAACTTTATATTCCGATATGCACCAAGTGCTTGTAAATGATATGCTTACTAAAGTAGATAGCATGTCTATGGCAAATAGTTTGGAAGTAAGAACACCATTTTTAGATCATAATTTAGTGAATTTTGCATTTCAATTGCCACCAAAATTTAAAGTGAATAAAAGTGGTAGAAAAATGATTTTAAAAGATGCTTTTAGAAAAGATTTGCCAGAAGAACTATATGTAAGAAATAAAATGGGTTTTGAAATTCCACTTTTAGAGTGGTTTAGAACAGATTTGAATGCACTTATATTTGACGATTTACTGGAAGAGAAATTTATAGTTTCACAGGGCGTTTTTAATTTCGAAGTAATCAAGGCTTTAAAATCAAAACTGTTTTCTAATAATCCAGAAGATGTTCATGCTCAAATTTGGGCATTGATAGTATTTCAAACTTGGTGGAAAAAATATATGAATTAGTGATATGCCAAAAGTATTAAGAATAATAAATAGATTAAATCTAGGTGGACCAACATACAATGCTGCTTATTTAAGCAAATATATGGCTCCAGAATTTGAAACACTTCTTGTGGCAGGCATGAAAGACGAGAGCGAAGCAAGTTCAGAATTTATAACCGAAAAACTGGGACTAAAACCTATTTATATAAAAGATATGCATAGGTCTTTAAATCCTATAAGAGACAGAAAAGCCTACAAAGAATTAGTAAAAATAATACGAGATTTTAAGCCCGATATAGTACATACTCATGCTGCAAAATCTGGAGCTTTAGGAAGGTTGGCGGCTATAAATGAAGGTGTTCCAATTATTGTTCACACTTTTCATGGTCATGTATTTCATTCTTACTTTAACCCTTTAAAAACAAAAATATTTTTAAATATTGAAAGGTATTTGTCTAAAAAAAGCTCAAAAACTATTGCAATAAGCAACAAGCAATTTGAAGAACTTTGCAATGATTTTGAAATAGATAAGCCTGAAAAATTTGAAATTGTACCTCTAGGGTTCGATTTGAAAAGATTTTATTCAGATAAGGAAGAAAAACGACTAAATTTTAGAGAAAAATACAAATTAGGGGAAGAAGATATTGCAATAGGCATTATTGGAAGGTTGGTTCCTGTAAAAAATCATAGTTTTTTCTTGCAGGCATTTAAACTTTTAAAAGAAAAAACGAATAAAAATGTAAAAGCAATAATTATTGGAGATGGTGAATTAAAAGAAGAAATTTTTGCAGAAGCAGCAGCATTAAATCTCAATATAAATAACACTAATTCTGAAATTACTGATATTATTTTTACATCTTGGATAAAAGATATTGATGCGGCATTGCCCGGATTAGATATAGTTGCGCTAACTTCCTTAAACGAAGGTACGCCAGTAAGTTTAATAGAAGCTCAGGCAGCAGGAGTACCAATAGTAAGTACAAAAGTAGGAGGTATTGAAGACGTAGTAAATGAAAATAAAACTGCACTTCTTTCAGAAAAAGATGATGTAGATACATTTACAAATCATTTATTAAGCTTAGTTGAAAGCAAAGAAAAAAGAATTTCTTTTGCTGAAAAAGGACTAAACGTAGTAAGTGAAAAATTTGACTATATGAGATTGGTAAGAGATATGAAAAAACTATATCGAAAACTGCTCAAAGAAAAAGCTATATAGAAGTATGCAAGGCTTATTAATAATATAGCTATATTTGCTCTTTAATATTGCTAATTAAATTATGAAATCAAAAGTTTATTTATTTTTTATTTTTATTTTGTTTATGAATTCTTGTAGAGTTTTTCAACCAAATAGAATGTTTAAGCAAGGGAATTATGAGTATTTTCAAATAAGTAAAGAAACTTTGAAAGAATATATTATCCAAAAAGGAGATTTACTTTCTTTAGAGGTTTTTACAAGAGAAGGCTTTGAGTTGGTAGATGTTTTAGAGAAAAAAGATGGCGCAGCTGGAGCAATGGGAAGAGGCTCTAGGTATCAATTTTTAGTTGAAAGTGATGGTTATGTAGAAATGCCATTGTATGGAAGAATGTTTGTAGCGGGTTATACAGTAAATCAATTAGAAGACATTATTGAATCTAAAAGTCAGGAGTTGTTTAATGATCCTTATGCTATTTTAGAAGTAACAAATAGAAGAGCATTTGTTTTTAAAGGGTCTGTGGCAAGTGTAGTAACATTAAATGAAGCACCAACAAACTTGCTAGAAGTGATAGCCAAATCTGGCGGTATTGCAGATGAGCTTAAAGCTTTTAAAATTAAAATAATAAGAGGAGATTTAAAACAACCCGAGATTATAAATGTAGATCTTTCTACTATAGAAGGTTTAAGAAATGCTGAACTAATAGTACAATCCAATGATATTATATACATAGAAAAAAGATTTAGATTTGCAACAGAAATATTATCTGAAATTACACCAGTTTTATCTTTAGCAACATCATTAACTACTATTATTGTATTAGTAAATAACTTATCTAAATAATGGATCCAGAAATTGAACTAGGCGAAAGAAAACGGGTTAAAAATGTATTTGAAGAACTAAATTTAGGTCTTCTAGTTCATGTTATTTATGGCTCTTTGCTTTATGTACTTATTTTTATAATAATAAGTGGAACTATTGCATTTGCATATTTAAGATGGACACCAGATGTCTACGAAACCAAGGCCGTCTTAATGGCAAAATCGTCAAAACAGACGCAATTGTTAGGTTTTGATCAGCTTTTAAAAGATGATGCCAATGAAGTAAAGCTAGAAATTCAGTTAATGAAGTCTAGGTTTTTAATGAGTAGGGCACTAGATAGTTTAAATTTAAATGTTTCTTATTTTTCAAAAGGAAGATTTTTAGAAACCGAAAATTTTAGAAGCAATCCATATAGTGTAGATTTAGTTTTAAAAGACCAAGATTTAGAAGGGAAAAATTTTTATGTTAATTTTTTAGATAACAACACTTATCAGTTAAAGTTTAATTTAAAAAATGAAGAATTTTTAAAGTCTTTTAAAATTGGCGAAGAGGTAGATAATGATTTCTTTACACTTAAACTTACAGTAAAAAATAAATCAACTGTAGCCAATTTAATAGGAGAAAACTTTTTCTTTAAGTACGAAAATTTGTCTACAATTTCAGAGCAGTTAATTTCAAAAATTCAAATATTTCCTACTTCTGGTTCTAGTACTATTGAGGTTAATTATCAAAGTTCTAATCAATTAAAAGCTAAAGTAATTGTAGAAGCTTTATGCAATGAATTTATAAAATATGACAAAGAAAAGAAAACAGAAAGTATTTCAAATATTATTTCTTTTCTTCAAAACCAAATAGAAATATATGGTATAGATTTTAACTCTTTTCAAGATAGCGTAAAGAATATGCGAATTGAAAGTGGGTTTGTGCAACCGTCTAGCAAAATAGATAATATTTTACAAGCGACTGTGCAAATAGATGAACAAATTTTGCTTCTTTCTTACTCAAATAAAAATTTAGATTTCTTAGAAAATTTTCTAAAATCAAAGAAAAGTATGTCTACAATTTCTGCTGTTTTATTAGAAGGAGAAATTGGGAATTTTGGTTCAGAAATAAATCAAATAGCTTCTATAGAAAGAGACAGAGAATTAAAATTGCTGGATGTAACAGAAGATCACCCAACAATAAAACTGATAGATAATGAATTAAAAATTTATTACGAAAATTTAAAGGCACAAATAGATTTAATTTATAAAAAGAACTTAGAAGAAAAGGAAAGATTAGTTAAAGAAAAAAATAAGTATTTCTCTGAGTTGTATAATATTCCTGATAAAGAAATTGTTTACAATAGACTTTTAAATGAAAACTCAATAAGAGAAACTTTTTTGAATAATATGATAGAGCAAAGATCTAATTATTTAATAGCACAAGCAGGTATAGTTTCAGATTATATATATTTAAGAAGAGCTTCTATAGCAAAAACACCAGTAGCACCAAATAGATCTTTTATTAAAATCATAGGTCTTTTATTAGGATTAATTTTAGGAATAGTATTTATTATATTAAGGTATTTAACACATAGTAAAATTATTTCTGTTTCTGAAATAGAAAGTAATTGCAATGCCAATATACTAGGTATTGTTCCAAAGTTTAATGCAGAAATGGAACATTCTCAAATTGTTGTTACCGAAAATCCTAAATCGTCTATATCTGAAGCATTTAGAGCTGTGAGAACAAATTTAGAGTTTTTAAAAAACAATGAAGATTCCAAATTAATAGCAACAACATCTACAATTCCTGGAGAAGGAAAAACTTTTATAGGTATAAATTTAGCTTCAGTATTTAGTCTGCTAGATAAAAAAGTAATTGTAGTAGATTTTGATTTAAGAAAACCTAGAATAGCAAAAGTATTTGATGTTGAAAATCAAAAAGGAACAAGTACGATTTTAATTGGTAAAACACCTTATAAAAATTGTATAGTAAAATCTAACATTCCAAATTTAGACTTTATAACATCTGGGCCTGTGCCTCCAAATCCAGCAGAGCTAATTTCTAAAAAAGAAACTAAAGAATTTTTAGATGCGCTTAAAGAAGAATACGACTATGTGTTTTTAGATACACCACCTATTGGTCTTGTTTCGGATGCTTTAGGATTATTAAAAATGGCAGATTACCCAATTTATGTAGTAAGAGCTGACTATTCTCGTAGAAATTTCTTAGATAATGTAAACAAAGTTATTTTTGATAATAAAGTTACAAAGCTTTCTGTAGTTTTAAATGATTTTGGTAGAGGCGCATCAGGTACTGCGTACAAATATGGCTATGGTTATGGTTACGGCTATGGTTATGGGCAAGGTTACGGTTATGGACAAGGTTATTATTCTGATGACGAAGAGGTAGAAAAATCATTATGGTTTAAGTTTAAGAATTTATTTAAAAAGTAGTAAATGTTTGATCAGTTAGATATTGTTTTATTTATCGTATTTTTTGTAATAAGTACATTTGTATCTTTTTTAATTAATTGGTTATTTCTTAGATTTACTAGAAATTTAAGCCAAAAAAACAATGAAGACCTCAACCAAGAAAGGTGGAGTGCAGAAGTAAAACCTTCTTTAGGAGGCTTTTCGTTTTTTATCGTTTTTTTAATCTCTATTTCTATTGCCTCTATTTTTGCACAAGAAATGGGAGGCGTAATTAATAAACAAGTAATAGGAATATTAGCAGCCTCTACATTAGGATTTATTATTGGCCTAGCAGACGATACATATAATACCAATCCACTTGTAAAATTTATGGGGCAATTGACCTGTGCTTTTATATTGATATTAATGGATGTTTATATTCCAGTAACTGGAAATTTAGCAATAGATTATGGAATAACTACTCTTTGGGTAATCGGTTTAATGAATTCAATAAACATGCTCGATAACATGGATGGAATTACAAGTACTGCATCTATGACTATACTTTTAACGGCAATAATTTTTGCATTTACAGGCGAAGCAGTCAACACAAATTACATTATGCTCTTGCTTGGTGTTTTTGGTTCTTTGTTGGGTTTTTTGTATTTCAATTGGAATCCTGCAAAAATGTATATGGGAGATACTGGAAGCCAATTTTTAGGCGTTTTTTTAGCTGCTATTAGTATTATTTTTTTCTGGCAAGAAAAAGATCTTTATGGCGGCATGTTCCAAATAAAACAATTCGTAATTCCTATGTTGGTTTTTATTGTGCCGCTTATGGATACACTTACTGTCTCTGTTAGAAGACTTATGCGAAAACAATCTCCTTTTGTAGGCGGAAGAGATCATACCACACACCATTTAGTGTTTTTTGGTTTTACCGAAAAACAAACGGCTTGGATTCTAATATTAATAGCATCGGTTTCTATTCCGTTTGTTACTTTGCTCCATATTGGGTTTATTGAATGGACATGGCATATTAGCCTTGGTTCTTTTATTTACTTTGCTTTGGTTTTTGGTGTAATGCAAAAAGTATATAATATAGGTAAACAAAAACTAGAAGCAAAAACTTAATTTGTTATGAATTACTTAGCAATTTTTATTGGCGGTGGTTTAGGTAGCTTATTAAGATACGGAACAACAGTTTTTTTTAAAAAATATAGTTATTTCAATTTACCACTTGGAACTTTGGTCTCAAATATATTAGCAAGTTTTTTACTCGGAATACTTGTATCTTACTTTGCATCAAAAACTTATGACAATAAGCTAATGATGAATTTTTTGATGATTGGTCTCTGTGGGGGTTTTTCTACTTTTAGCACATTTAGTCTAGAAAACTTCATGTTTATCAATAATAACCAGTTCTTATCTTTGTTTGCGTATATAGTTTTGTCAGTATTGCTTAGTATATTGTTTATATATGTAGGTTTTGCCTTGTCAAGTATTGTTTATAAATAAACGGTTTTTTTAGGCTAAAATTTTTCTTCCATAATTGCTTTTAAGGTAAACATAACATCTCTTAATCTTGCTGCTTCCAAAAAATCTTGTGTTCTCGAAGCTTTCATCATTGCAGACTTTACATCGTCTATCTTTTTATTTAAAGCTTGTTTACTTTGGTATTCTGGAGCCCCTTCAGCAGCAATGCTTATATTTTCTTTAGCTACCTCATAGGTGCTTTCTTTTGAATAATCTAATATAGAGCCAGACTTCATAATTTCTGCTTTAGATTTAAATACTGTTACAGGCGTTATATCGTGTTTTAAATTGTAAGCAATTTGTCTTTCTCTTCTTCTTTCTGTTTCATCTATAGTTTCTTGCATGCTTTTGGTTATTTTGTCTGCATACATTATTACAGCACCGTTAGCATTTCTTGCAGCTCTACCAGAAGTTTGTATCATAGAACGTCTGTTTCTCAGAAAACCTTCTTTATCAGCATCTAAAATAGCCACTAGTGAAACTTCAGGAATATCTAAACCTTCTCTTAAAAGATTTACGCCTACCAGTACATCAAACTTACCTAATCTTAAATCTCTTATTATTTCTACTCTTTCCAAAGTATCTACACCACTATGTACGTAGCGAATTCTTACTCCAACTTTATAAAAATATTTGGTTAACTCTTCTGCCATTCGTTTGGTTAAAGTTGTAACCAAAACACGTTCTTTTTTTTCTCTTCTTTTATGAATTTCTTCTAATAAGTCATCTATTTGATTTTGTGTAGGTCTTACTTCAATTGGTGGATCTAACAAGCCAGTAGGTCTTACAACTTGCTCCACAAAAACACCTTCTGTTTGCTCTAGTTCATAATCTCCAGGAGTTGCACTTACAAAAATAGTTTGATTCAAAACACCTTCAAATTCATCAAAATTTAATGGTCTATTGTCCATAGCGGCAGGTAATCTAAAACCATATTCTACCAAATTTGTTTTTCTAGACCTATCTCCACCAAACATAGCACGCACTTGTGGTAGCGAAACATGACTCTCATCTATTACCATTAAAAAATCATCTGGAAAATAATCAATTAAGCAGAAAGGTCGCTCTCCAGGATTTCTCTGGTCTATATATCTAGAATAATTTTCAATACCAGAACAGTAGCCAAGTTCCTTAATCATTTCTAAATCAAATTCAACACGTTCTTTTATTCTTGCGGCTTCTAAATTTTTACCTTCACTAATAAAATATTGTATCTGAGCAGCTAAATCATCTTGAATTTGAATTAAGAAATCTTGCATTCTATCTTGCGGAGTTAAATACAAATTTGCTGGATATATTACAATATCTTGGTGGCTTTCTATCATAGAACCAGATTCT
>CAKZQD010000099.1 GCA_937139485.1 uncultured Bacteroidota bacterium
CTAACTGCTCAAAATATTGCCAATACAATCCGCCCCAAGAAACGCCATCGTCTTTTTTAGTTATAGAAACTGTTGCCATTTCTGGTTTTATTTCTTCTCCTGTCCAAGATGTTTTAAAATATCCTGTTCCTGCTTCTACTTTTATATCTGGTCTGTTTTTGGCGTCTATAATTTCGTTTCCTACTTTTATTTCTACCATTTCTTCACTTGCCAGCCAGTCACTTCCTTGAAGTAAAAGCGCATAACAAGCTTCTGTAGTAGCACGTGTAGTTTTCCAGTCTTGTGTTTGTTTTTGTTTCAGCAACCAAACTTTCATAGATTCCACACTTTTTTGGTCGTCTGTAATTTCTCCAAATGCTTCTATAAAAAGTGCCTGCGTTTCTATTGGTGCTTGATACCAATAATAGCCTGCATTTTGTTTCCAATACATTCCCATTTCTTCATTTTCGATACTATATTCTTTTATGGAAGCTATAATATCTGTTGCAGTTGTATTTTCATTGCTTCTGTGCATTGCCAAAGAAATCATGGCTTGCATATACTGACTTTTATTTGTCCAATATTTTTTTGCTTGATCAAAGTAATAGTTGTAAGCTTCTTTGTTTTGAAACGGAATATCTAAAAAGAAACTTCTCATATACAAATACTGAATTTGAATACTTGAAATATTATCTTTTTTCAAATCTGAGTTCCACTTTTTCAAGTTTCTAAAATCTCTCAAAATTTCGCCGTCTAAAAAACGTACAGCTTTTTGAACCATCTGCCAAGTTTTGGCATCTTCTCTTACTGCTTTAATTCCTAGTTTATCTAAATGACCCATTCCGCTGGCTACGTGCTGTGTAATGTATCTGCTTTCTGGCATTCCATCAAACCAAGGCCAAGCACCGTTTGCTTTTTGCATATTTTGAAGTCTCGAAAGTGCTTTGTTTTGCTCTTTGCTCATCTTGTTTAGGTTAAACAAAAGACCAACTCTTTTCTTTCTTTCGCTTTCGTTTTTTGCTTGCAAAACCCAAGGTGTTTCTTCTAAAACTACTGCTTTTAGTTCTTGATTTTTTTCTAAGTTTGAAAGAAAAGCCTCAGGACTAGAATTTTCCCAAGATTTGAATACTTCTTTAATTTTTGGGCTTGAATTTGCAATATGTGTCGCTATAGCATTTGCATAAAAACGACTAAATGTTTGCTCTGCACAGTCATAAGGATATTCCATTAAATATGGCAAAGCCTGAACCGCATACCAAGCTGGGTTTGAAGTAAATTCTAGCGTTAGTTTATGGTTTTTTAAAGTTGTAGACTTATTATTTTTCAATTTATCTAAAACAAAAACCTTGCTTTGCTTTCCTCTTATTGGTAAAGGCAAAGTTTCTGTTACGAGCATTCTATTAGTTAAAACTGGAACAGGTTTTTCTTCTCCATCTGAGAAATTTCCTGCTTTGGCTAACACTTTATATGTAATGGCTTGGTAGTTTTCTGGTATAGAAAGTTCCCAAGATACAGAAGTGCTTTTTTGTGCTTCTATTTTGAAATTTTGCGAAGCGTTTGTTTTTAAAATTCCTGTTTTAATTTCTTTGTTTGTTAAAGCATCGTAAAAGATAATTTTTGCTTCTCCGTTTAAATCTTTTTCTGAAAGGTTTACAATTTTAGTACTAAAAACCATCTCATCATTTTCTCTAAAAAACCTTGGTGCATTTGCATAAACCATCAAGTCTTTTTGTGTAATGGTTTCTTTGGTTATCATTCCCGTTTTTAAATCTTTAGAATGCGCTAAAGCCATAAATTTCCAACGTGTTAAACTTTCTGGTATCGTAAACTTAATATTGATATTTCCATCAGCATCTGTAACTAAATGAGGCATAAAGAAAGCAGTTTCGTTGAAGTTAGTTCTTGCTTTTATGTCTCCGAAATTGGTTTGTGGTTTTTTTGTTTTTTGTTCATTGAACTCAATAGTTCCACCAAGCATATTATTAGAAGATTCTTTTTCTTCGGCAACCATAACAGCATCCACTTCTACATCTTCGATAGCTAAGCCATCTATATCTGCCTTTACTCCAGATGGAGCCGCAGCCATAGATTTCATCATTCTCTTATTTCCTGTCATAGAAACAGCTTCCATTTCTGCATAACCAAAACCACCTCTTCCACCTTGATAATAATAGCCAAATGTATTTAATAAAGCATATCTTAAATATGGCAAAGCTGCATAAGTATTCCAATTGTTTATTAAATAATTTCCGTTTGTTGCTATAAAATTTCTATTTGTTTCCCAGCGAACATTAGAATAATAACTATTCCATAAATTCATTCCCCAATTGTTGGTTCTAAAAGCATCAAGCGAAGCATCGTACATTCCTGCAAGCATTTCTGCGGCTACTTTTTCGCCTTTTGATCCTTTAATTTTTACTGTCCATTCTTCATTTTGCCCAGGCAATAGTTTATCTCTAAAAGTAGAAAATTCTATGTCTAATTTTTTGTTTGTATATGGCACAGAAACCGTTTTGGTATATGTATAAGATTGATTGTTTTTTATGAAAGCCAAATGCACCGTAAAATTTCCTCTGTCAGCTTCTGTTACAGGAATTGAAATCAATTTTTGTTCATTGTTTAAATTTAACCATTCAGAACGTGATTTACCGTTTCGTTTTTCAATTTCGTAATATACTTTTACATTTTCTGCCGCAGTACTTATTAAAAACTGTGCTTTTTCGCCTGGTTCGGCTGTCATTTTTATATCGCTAACTTCAAAGAAAATACTTGGATCTGCTTTTTTTGTCTTACTATCAATAATTCTAAAATATTTTTCTTCCAAAACATCTTTTCCATATTTGTCTTTTGCTTTTAATTGAATAAAATATGAGCCTTGTTTAAAAGCATTTACTTTTTCTACAGAAATTGATTTTTCATCTTTTGTATTGATATTTTTATCTACAATTTTAGTTTGTTTTTTCCAATTTTGAACCAAATGTTCTTCTTCATAATTTTCTAATGGAAAGTATTTTTTAAAATCATTTTTAGTTATTAAATGTTTTTCTGGAGCTGCCCATTTTCTTTCTTTATAATATTGTTTTGGTGCTTCCAAAGACCAAATTTCTACTTCAACATTTGCTGCTTCAAACTCGCCGTTCAAGTTGGTGGAATTTATTGCAATTTCTTCAAAATTTTCTTTTAACAAACTTCCTTCTAAATTACTTGAAATAATTAATGCTTTTTCGCCCACACGAACCGTTGCAGTGGTGCTGTGCGTTTCGCCATTAACATCAGTAACATCTACATAAACTGTATATGCATAAGTTGGCGAAAACTTAGCGTCTACATTTTTATCTGCCAAGGCATTAAAATTGATTTCAAACTTACCTTTATCATCTGTTTTTGAAACACCATTTGTAATTTCTACATTTGGAGAACTAGGTAAAAAACCCCAACGATACCAGCACCAATATGGAAAAGATCCATTTCTTTGCACCCTATATTTTACCGCTGCGCCATCAAGTGCTGCGCCAGAATATGTTTTTGCAAAACCTTCTACTTTTACATTTTCATTTAATTTATATGTTCCAGTAATTGGATTGGTTTGTACTTCAAAATTTGGTCTTTTATATTCTTCTACCGAAACATTATGCGTTCCGTGCTGCTCTCTAATATGCATCATTCCATTCAGTCTATCATCTGGTGCTGTAAATTTTCCACTAAATGAACCATATTCGTTTGTAGTTAGTTCCAAAGAAGCAATCTTTTGCCAATTGACATCTAAAAACTCTACTGTGGTTTTATAAGCTGTTTTTATCTTGTTTTCATTGCCTTTTTTCTCAATGACTATTCCTTTGAAATGAATGCTTTGACCTGGTCTGTAAATGGCTCTATCTGTAAAAAAATAGGTTTGTGTTAATGTTCTTTCTGCTTGTGCACCATAGTTATAAAGCATATGAAAATCTTTGTTATTTAAAACATCTTTTCCTTTTGTAAATACAATATAAAACTGACTATTGTTAGTATTTACATCGCTACTTTTTACAGTAAAATTTCCGGTTTTATCGGTAGCAAAAGTTCCTTTCTTTTCTGTAATGTATTCTCTTTTTTTATAGTCGTATCGCTGCACAAAAACCTCTGCTTTTACATCTTTTAATGGCTCACCAGAAGTTCTTTCTGCTACAAAAAACTGCATCGCATTGTTATTGGTTCTTTTGCTGTAATATGCAATATCGCTTACAATAATAGTGCTATATTGATAAGCTTTTGAGGCTTTGAAGTTTTTATCTGGCGAAGCAACTAAGACATAAAAACCAAGCGGCAATTCATCTACCAAAACTTCTGTTGAATGACTATTAAAATCATTGTCTTCTGGAAAATTTACTTCCCAAGATTTGTAAGCAGTTTGTGCTTCAAATTTGTTTCTTAAAACTTCATTTCTATTTTTAACATAAGACCTATTATTTATCCATTCTTCAAAAGTTTCATAATCAACTTTTATAATTTTGAAATAGCTTTTTTTGATGTTTTTGTAGTTTACAGATACTTTAGATTTTTTGTTTGAAGGATAATATTTTTCATTACGTAAAGTGAGTTGTTTCTCTTTTAATTTATCTAATAAATGTAAACATTTTTTTGCACCCAGAGAAGCACCATAATTCATAGAAGTAGCATAGCAAATTCTTATTGCTTTTTCTTTTTCGCCTTTGTATTTTAAACCTTCTTTGCTATTATATTTTTGTCCATTCTGAAAATGAATATTTGCCATTTCATAATAAACATCTGCAACGGCTTCGTGTTTTGAAAATTTATTACTTAGTTTTTCTAATGCTTCGTAGTATAAATTGTCTTTATTTTCTAGCTGTGCATTTTCTTTAGTAAATTTAAGACGTTTCAGTTCTACATCTATCAAGGCATATTTTTCAGTATCGTTTAAATGCGCTTTTGTTAAATTTTGCAATAAAATGAAGGCATAATTTTTCAAATTAGAACTATCTACAACTTCTATTTTGTGCTGTGCAAATTTTTCTGCTACTTCAAAATATTTTTCATCATCTACTTTAAAAGTATTTGCAGCTTGTGTGATATTGTACAAATCGTTCGAGAAAAAATCTATGGCTCTGTGTGCTAAAAAATCATATAAATTTGGTCTGTATTTTTCGGTGCTTTTGCCTTCACTATCCTTTCCGTCTGTAATTAGGTTTAAGTAGTTTTTTACAGAAACACGACTCAAATCTTCTTCATTTTCTAATGACATTAAAAAATATTTGGCACTTTCTTCCATTATTTTTCTTAAATCCCAAGTTTCAATATCTTCTAAATCATAATTTTGAGTAGCTGTTCTTTGATTTATTTGCCATTGATTATTGTAATAATACTGGTAAAACTGCTCGCCTATTATAGAATAAATAATTTGTTTGTTTGGAAAACTAGCTTTTTCAGCTTCCATTTTAAAAACAGCCATAGCTTTTATAAAAGAGTGTTCTTCTAAACTTTGCTGATATTTTGCTTTGTAAAAAAGTGTTTTGATTATCTGTTCTTGATTATTGTCTGCTTTTGCTTGTGTATATATTTTATTAACTTGCTCCAAAGCAGATTTTGGCAATCTCTTCGCATCAAATTTTTCTACTTCTTTCCAAAGTGAAGTATAATCTTCTCCGTTGTTTATCATTATCATTTTTTTTGGATGTGGTTTCGATGCAGAAATTGATGTTATTGTTACCAAAGCAATTACTACTGTCAAGATTATTATTCCAATTTTTTTCATAATATTCGTTTTTGCATTTCCTCAATTAAGAAACTATAATACTTAGATGCAAAAGTACTGCCAATTCCATAAAGTAATGATAGAATTGGTGAATGAGGGAATGATGCAAATGATGCAATGATAGAATGATAGAATGATAGAATGAGAGAATGAGAGAATGATATAATGATTCAATGAGGGAATGATTCAATGAGAGAATGATAGAATGGGGTTTTCTCTTCATTTCGAAATTATCAAAGAATTTGTAGTAATCTTTTTGCTTTGAACCAAAATGGAAACGGTTTCGAATAGTTAACAAGGAAAATAAAGTTTATCTTTGCAATAGAGAATGCGTAAATCGTAATTCTAAAATCGTAAATCTAAAACTATGGAAACCAAAAGACAAGCAAAATTTGCATCATTACTTAAAGAAACTATGAGCAGTATTTTAATGCGAGAAGGAAGAGGTTTATTTCCTTCAAATGTTTTGGTAAGTGTTACAAAAGCTACTATAACTTCAGATTTGTCTATTGCACGTTTTTATATAAGCGTTTTCAATGCAGAAGATGCAAAAGATGTAGTTTTAACTTTAAATAAAAGTAAATTTGAGTTTAGACGAACGCTTGGAAATGCACTTAACAAAATGCGTAAAATTCCTAACCTAGAATTTTATTTAGATGATACTTTAGACTATGTTGAAAAGATGGAAAAAGTATTTAAAAATTTAAATGATGAAAAAAAATAGTTGCAAATTTTAGATTAATTGCTCGCTAAACTTTGCTAAAGTATTCAGCTACAATTATTTATTACACAGAAATCAAGTATGAAACTATCCTTTCAAATAGCAAAAAGGTATCTTTTTTCTAAGAAAAGTACTCATGCTATTAATATTATTTCTATAGTTTCTATGCTTGGTATGGGTTTAGGATCTTTTGCACTTATTGTTTTACTTTCTGTATTTAATGGTTTTGAACATCTAGTTTTAGATCTTCAAAATAGTTTTTAT
>CAKZQD010000100.1 GCA_937139485.1 uncultured Bacteroidota bacterium
GAAGCATATCTCACTGCATAGAAAGCTTTCCAGACATTATTTCAAACCACTACAAACTCACGCCTTGGGTAGAAATAATACTTGACGAAAAGCATTCTATAAATACCGAAGAATTAAAAAAAGAAGCATCAAAATATAGTTTTGAAATATTAAAAACAACTTTAAAAACCAAAACCAGAACCAAAGGAATAGAAGAGCTGCTCGAAAACACTAAGTCCATTAAAGAATTGAATCCTGTGGAGGTTTTTGAACTAAAATGTAAAGAAATGGATTTTGATATAGAAAAAAAACCAGAAATTTTTGATGCTTTTAATGAAATACTGCAAGCTGTAAAAAACCAATAAGCACTTTTGAGATGAAAATATTAAAAATAGAATTACAAAATATAAATTCGCTAAAATCTGAGACGAGTATTGTTATAAATTTTGAAAGCACACATTTTAGAGATGTAGGTTTATATGCTATTACAGGTTCTACAGGAGCAGGAAAAACCACCATTTTAGATGCTCTTACAATTGCTTTGTATCATAATGTACCAAGATTTGCCAAAACAAAAGGAACCCTGCAAGATGTAGTAAGTTTTGGTGCCAACGATGCCTTTAGTAGAATTACTTTTGAAAACAACAAGATAATTTATGAAGCCTATTGGGGAATAAGAATAGCAGATAATACAGGAAAAAAATATAAAAATGCTAAAGAAGAAGTGAGTTTAAAAAACTTGACTACTGGAAAAACTTTAGCTGATCAAAAAAGGAAATGTATTGAGGAAGTGCAGAAAGTTACTCAGCTTGACTACACACAATTTTTACGTTCTGTTTTGCTGGCACAAGGCGAATTTGCCTCTTTTTTGAGTGCCAAAGGACCAGAAAAAGGAAGGCTACTAGAACAAATAACTGGCGAAGAAATTTATAAACAAATAGGTTTAGAAATTTCTGATAGAAAAAATGCCGAAGAAAAAAAACTTGAACAAATTCAAGCAAAAATAAATGCCGATGATGTACTCGCAGCAGAAGAAAAAATAGAACTAACAAAAAAAGATAAAGAACTAGATGCAGCTATAAAAGAAACAGAAAAGGAAATAAAAGCAGTTCAAACAGTTGTAGATTGGTTTGTAGCATTAAAAAAACTGGAAGAGAAAAAAGCCGAAAACGCAATAAATGCTGAAAAAATTGCTGTAATTATAGCAAAAAACAAAGCAGATTTAGATTTATTGGCTTTAAATGAAAAAGCAGAACCTTTCAAGGAAAAAATACAAGAATGGAATAGAACAGAAAAAAGTGAAATCGAAAAGACAAAAATACTTTCTGAACTTGAAAAAGATTTAGCCGAAATACTGCCAAAAATAGAAACTTTAGCAAAGCAAAATAGTAGTCAAAAAACTGCTTTAGAACTTGCAGAAAAAGAATTTACTGATTGGTTGCCCAAGTTTGATGAAATAACAATGCTGGACAACAGACTTAAAAATGAAACCGAAAACAAGTTAAAAACCACAGAAAAATTAGATGAATTTAATAAAAACATTGATGATTTAAAACAGGAAAAAGAAAAATTCCGTAAAGAATTTATAGCTACAGATTTATACATTAAAAAGGGAGAAAAATTTATTGTAGAGCATAAGTTTTTAAGAGCAGTTGCGTCTGAATTTTCAAATTGGACAACAGATTTAACGACTTTAAAAGCTACAAAAGAAAAGCTCAATGAAGACTTGCTTTTTATTTCTGAAAAAACAAATAATATAGCCAAAACAAAAGCTGAACAGAAACAAAAAGAAGAAATTTTAGCAAAAAAAAATTTAGAAATTGGAAAAATAGAAAAGCAGTTAAAGCAAATTTCAGAACAACTTTCAGAAAACAAAATTTCTGATTTACTTACTGAAAAAGAAAAAATATCGGTAGTTGAAAACAATTTAAAACAGTTTAAAACTTATGCAGAACAATTTAAAAAAGCCCTAGAAGAGCAAAAAAAATTAGCCCAAGATAAGCAAACTTTATCTGAGCAGTTCACTGCAAATACAAAACAAATAGCTGCCATAAAAATACAAATAGAAGACCAAGAAAAAGCCGTTGGCGATGCAGAAAAAATACTGAATTTGGAAAAAAGTATCGTAAAATATGAAGCCGACAGAAAAAATTTAGTTTCTGGAGAGGCTTGCGGACTTTGTGGTTCTAAAGAACATCCGTTTACTAAACACTTACAAAAAAATGATGTTTCAAAAGCTAAATTAGAATTTGAAAAGCGAAAAGAAAGTTTACAAACATTGCACAACTCTAAAAATGAATTGGATAAAAATGAATTGAAATTGTCTATAAATTTAGATCTCGTTTCTAAAAAAATGGACAGTCTAAACGAAGATTTAAAAACTTTAAAAACCAATGCAAAACTATTAAATACAGACTGCAAACTTGAAGATTTGACCAAAATAGATAGTGAACTCAGTCTTACTAATGAACAAATAAAAACGATAAACCAGAAACTAAAACTGGCACAAGAATTACAAACCAACAAAAATACTTTAGCACAAAACATTCAAACACAAAACGAAAGTATTCAAAAGTTAAAAACAGAAAGTGCCACTTTAACAGAAAAAAATAGCAATTTAGAGAAAGAAATAGCAGCTAAAGAAACAACTGTTGCGCTTTTAAAAACAAAGTCTAGCAATTTAGAAAACGATTTAAAAATAAAACTAGCTAAGTTTAATTATAAAATTCCTGCTATAGAAAAAACACAAGATTTTATTCAAGAAATAGAAGAAAGTATTACAAATTTCCATTCCAAAGAAAAAAAACTAGACCGATTAAAAGCAGCATTTACTGTTTTAGAAACTAAAATAGAAAACAATAAAAAACAACTAGATTCTTCTGAAAAAACAGCAACAGAGTTAATAGAAACGATTGAAAAATCTGTTTTGAATTTTAACATTTTAAAAACAGAACGAACTGCTATTTTGCCTTTAGAAATTTCGGTAGAAACACAACGAGAACAATTACAAAAAGTAAAAAATACTGCCAATCAAAAACTAGAAAGCAGCGTAAAAGTATTACAAAACCTTCAAGATGTTCGAAACGAAAAAACGACTTTAAAAAAGAACACCATAGAAGATTTAGCACAACTTACAGAAACATTAAACACGCTTAAAACAGACTTAGAAACATTAATAAAGTCAAGTATTTTTTGTTCAAAACAAGAGATTGAAGAAGCATTGTTGCGTGTAGAAGACAAGCAAAGAATTTTAAAAAACAAAGAATCTATAGATAGAAATAAGCTAAAATTAAAAACTTTAATAGAAGAAAACAGCAAAGCGATAGAACTATTACTAGAGTCGAAAAACTTTGAAACTACAGCCCAAGAAAGTCAGTTGAGCCTTGAAAACTTTGAAACAAAAAACAAAGCTTTTCTTACCGAAAAAGGCAAAATAGTAGAAGCGTTTAGAAAAGACCAAGAAATACGAGATAGAAACGAAAATGTTTATAAAGAAATAGCTGCACAAGAAAAAATTCTTACTGTTTGGAAAGAATTATTTAAGCTTTTAGGTGGTTCAAAAGACGCCTTCAATGTGTATGTACAGCGCCTAACTTTAAAGCATTTGCTAGAACTTGCCAATGTGCATTTATTCAAGCTCAACAAGCGATATTCTTTAAAAATGGAAGAAAACTACAAAGCCAAAGAAGAATTGAACTTTAATTTAATAGATCACTACCAAACCAACCAAGCCAGACTGGTAGACACATCTAGCGGTGGCGAAAAATTTATTATTAGTTTGGCTTTGGCATTAGGACTGTCTGATTTGGCGAGTAAAAATGTAAAAATAGACTCCTTGTTTATAGACGAAGGTTTTGGAACACTAGACAGCAATACGCTAGAAACCGTAATTTCAACTTTAGAAACTTTGCAAGCACAAGGCAAAATGATTGGTATCATTTCGCACGTAGAAAACTTGAAAGAACGTATTCCCACACAAATACAAATTACCAAAAAAAGTAACGGTGTAAGTGTGGTAGATATTGTTTAACAATAAAAATTAAGCGTTGAACTACTATTTTTTAGTCAACCTATCAACCAAAGCTCCTAAAATTCCTCTTGTTTCATTGCTCCACCATTGTTCTAAAAGATCTTGTTTTGTTTGAGCGTCAAAACTTTGAAAATTTGCAATTAACTCTTTTCGCATATTCATTTTACTTTTGCTCCAAGTGTTGGCACTAAATTTTGTGAAAGATTTTACTTTTTCAATACTTGCTTCTAAAACTTTTTCTTGGTCTAAAACTTCATTTACCAAACCAGATTCTAGAGCTTCTTCATTAGTACACAGTTTTCCTTCTAAAACAAACTGTGCTGCTTTTCCTTTTCCTAGCAGATAAGCATAAGTTTCAAAAATAAACGGTGGCATAATAATTCCAACTGGAACTTCATTCAAGCCAATTCTAAATTTTCCTGCTGCCATTATTCTATAATCTGCACAAATAGCTAAAATACAGCCGCCAGCTGGTGCATGTCCATTTACTGCTGCTACCAAAGGCTTTGAAAACGACAGTAAGGCTTTCATTGCTTCAAATAATGCTTCAAAAAGTTGTTCAATTTTTACTTCATCATAATTATACAACTCAATAACATCTAAACCAGCAGAAAAGAAATTTCCTTTTCCTGCCAACACCACTCCTTTTACATCATTGTCTTTATCTAAATCTCGAAAAATTTGAGTTAACTCTTGAAACATTTCAATATTCAATGAATTTGAAGTGCCTCTATTTAATTGTACTACTGCGTAATTTTCTTGTTTAGTGAGTTTTAGTGTTTTCATTTATTATAAATTTCAATTATGATAAAAGCAATAATTTTTAAACGACAGAATTTAGTCTTTAGAAAATTCTTTAATATCGGTTTTAATTTGTTTTACAATATTTTCTGCCATTGTTACGCTTTCGCTTTCTGCATAAACTCTTACAATTGGCTCTGTATTTGATTTTCTAATCATTACCCAACCTTCTGGCATTGTAATTTTTAAACCATCAATTGTATTTAAATCAAATTTGGTATATTTTTTTTCTAAAGTCTTCAACAAAGCATCTACATCTAAATTTGGATCTAAATCTACTTTATCTTTTACCATTTCATAGCTTGGGTAACTTGCTCTAAGTTTAGACATGCTAAGTTCTTTATTTGCCAAATGTGTTAAAAACAAAGCAATTCCAACCAAAGCATCTCTACCATAATGCAATTCTGGGTAAATAATGCCACCATTTCCTTCACCACCTATTACAGCATCTACACGCTTCATTTCTTTTACTACATTTACTTCGCCAACTGCACTTGGAAAATAAGTTCCTCCAAGTTTTTTGGTAACGTCACCCAATGCCATTGTAGAAGATAAGTTAGAAACCGTAGCACCTTTTTTGTGTTCTAAAATATATTCAGAAACAGCTACCAAAGTATATTCTTCGCCAAACATTTCACCATCTTCACATACAAATGCAAGTCTATCTACATCTGGATCTACAGTTATTCCCAAATGCGCATCTTCTCTTTTTACGGTAGAAGAAAGTTCTGTTAAGTGTTCTGCCTTGGGTTCTGGATTATGCGCAAATATTCCTGTTGGTTCACAGTTTATTTCTACAATATTTGTAACGCCAAGTGCGTTAAGCAACATAGGTACAAAAATTCCACCACTTGAATTTACTGCATCTACCACAACTTTAAAATTTGCTTTTTGAATTTTTTCAACATCTACCAATGGTAAATTTAAAATATGATCTATGTGTTTTTGAGCATAAGAATCATCTGTTGTATATTTTCCTATTTCATCTATTTCTGGAAAAGTAAAATTATCTGATTTTTCAGCTCTTTTTAAAACTTCTGCACCATCTTCTGCAGAAATAAATTCGCCTTTTTGGTTTAAAAGTTTTAAAGCATTCCATTGTTTAGGATTGTGGCTTGCTGTTAATATAATTCCTCCAATAGCATTATAATCTACAACTGCCATTTCTACTGTTGGCGTAGTAGACAAGCCTAAATCTATAACATCTACTCCTGCACCTAGCAATGAACCTACTACTAAATTATTTACCATTGTACCAGATAGTCTCGCATCTCTTCCTACAATAATAGCACCATTTCCATTACGTTCTTTAATCATAAAAGCATAAGAAATAGCATATTTTACTATATCAAAAGGTGTTAATCCTTCATCTTCCTTACCTCCTATTGTTCCTCTAATTCCTGATATTGTTTTTAATAAAGCCATTTTGTTATATATTTTCGGGTGCCAAAGATATGTTTATTTGTTCGTATAGATTTAAGATTTTTGCTTTTTATTTCAATAAAATTTACACAAAAAAACAAAAGCCAAATGAAAACATTTGACTTTTATTAATTATCTGTTTACAGTTTAATTATTCGTCTAGTTTTTTGTGCAAATTTGTAAATTCAAAGCCAACTCTTTTTCCTGTAAGGTGCGAAGTATTTCCTTGTTGTTGTATTTTTTGACCTACAGAAAGCTGTTTTACTTGTTCGTATTTTGGAACCCACAAATCAAAATCAATAGAATACATTATTGCATTTTCTATAATCATAGCAATAATTTCGTCTGTTAGAATCATATTGCCAAAGTCTTTATATAAAAAACCGAGTTGCTCTTCTCCTTCTACAAAGAAATGTCCATCTTTATTTATAAAAATTCTAGCTATTAAATAACCTACATCATAAACTCTACTGTATTTAAAAGAATCTGCCAAGAAATTATAAATTTCTATCATTCCACAGAATTGTCTACTAGTATCTTCTTTTACATAATTAGTTTGATGCACATAAGCTTCGTTTTCGAAACCAAAAATATTTGAGTGCATATTAAAAATTAAAACATCGCCAGCAAATTTAATTCTTGCTTCAAACCTTCCATCTTCTTTATATTCTACATTGTAAAGATCTTCATCGCTTTTATCATCTAATAAATCACTAGCTATATTGCCAATAATATCTTTCATTTTTTCAAAACGATCAAGAGTTACACCATATACATGTTGTTTTAAATTCCCTTTTCCTTTTAAAACCGCTGATATTTTTTTTACGTTTTCGTTCATTTACTTTTTGTTAAATAGTTTATAGTTAAATAGTTTGTTTTATTGTTGTCGTTGTTGAAAGCTATAAACTATCAACTAACGAACTATCTAAACTATTTTTAATACGCTTTCGCAAAAATTACTTTATACTTTGCTTCATTTCCAGAATAAACACAAGGGCCATCTGCTTTAGAACCTTCTAAAGGAATACAGCGAATAGTTGCTTTTGTGTCAGATTTTATTCTATCTTCTGTTTGTTCTGTTCCGTCCCAGTTTGCTACTACAAAACCACCTTTGTTTTTAATGGCTTTTTTAAACTCATCATAAGTTTTTACTTCTGTAGTATTTTCTGTTCTAAAATCAACTGCTTTTTTAAATATATTTTCTTGAATTTCTGTCATTAAAGCTTCTATAGTTGTTTCTATATCGGCATTATTTACAGAAGTTTTATTTTTTAAATCTCTACGTGCTATTTCTACTGTTCCGTTTTCTAAATCTCTTGGTCCTACAACTATTCTTGTTGGGTAGCCTTTCATTTCATATTCGGCAAACTTAAAACCTGGTCTTTTTTGATCATCTTTATCTACTTGAACTCTAATTCCTTTGGCACGTAGTCTTTTTGCAATAACTTCTGCTTCTGCCAATAATTTTTCGTTTACGGTTTCATCTTTTTGAAACAAAGGAATAATTACCGACTGAAAAGGTGCTAAAGCAGGTGGTAAAACCAATCCTTCATCATCTGAATGTGCCATAATTAATGCACCCATAAGTCTTGTAGAAACACCCCAAGATGTAGCCCAAACAAATTCTTCTTTTCCTTCTTTATCTGCAAATTTTACATCAAATGCTTTAGCAAAATTTTGACCTAAAAAGTGAGAAGTTCCAGCTTGTAGTGCTTTTCCGTCTTGCATTAATGCTTCAATAGTATAAGTTTCTAATGCGCCAGCAAATCGTTCAGAATCAGATTTTACACCTTTTATCATAGGAATTGCCATATAGTTTTGTGCAAAGTCTGCATACACATCGTGCATTTGTTCTGCTTCTGCTACGGCTTCTGTTCTTGTAGCATGTGCTGTGTGCCCTTCTTGCCATAAAAATTCAGATGTTCTTATAAAAAGTCTTGTACGCATTTCCCATCGCATTACATTTGCCCATTGGTTTATAAGTAATGGCAAATCTCTATAAGATTGAATCCATTTTCTGTAAGAAGCCCAAATTATAGTTTCAGAAGTTGGTCTTATTATTAATTCTTCTTCTAGTTTAGCAGTAGGATCTACTACTACTCCACTTCCATCTTCGGCATTTTTAAGTCTGTAATGTGTAACAACTGCACATTCTTTTGCGAAACCTTCTACGTGATCGGCTTCTTTGCTTAAATAAGATTTTGGTATTAATAAAGGGAAATAAGCATTTACGTGACCAGTTTCTTTAAACTTTTTGTCCAGAATATCTTTTATGTTTTCCCAAATAGCAAAACCATAAGGCTTTATAACCATACTACCTCTTACGTCAGAATGTTCTGCAAGGTCTGCTTTTATTACTAATTCATTGTACCATTTAGAGAAATCTACATTTCTTTTTGTTAAATTTTTACCCATTTATTTTTTTTTGGTATAGCTTTTGTATCTTTATTAGCGTAAAGATAAATCAAATAAAATGATGATTATAATTGTAAGCATCAAATTAAACTTTTTATCTTTTGAATAGTCAAATATACTGATGAAAATGATGTTTTCAAATTTGCCAGTATAAATTGTAAACCAAATAAAATTTTAAATTATGAAAAATTTTTTGAAAATCTTATCAGTTTTTGTTGCTCTTTCTTCTACAACAATTACCAATGCACAGTTTGACGATGTCTACTATGACAATTCTTCAGAAACTGTTTACCCAAACCAAACAAACAGCAATTCAAATAATAATTCTAAAAGCGACAATCCGTACAACTATGATGCGCCAGATGAAAGTGAAACTTATTATGATGAAAATGGTGATACTTACATTACTAATAATTATTATAACGAAAACGAATATGAAACAGAAGATTACTTCTATTCAAGAAATTTGAGACGTTATTACACACCAACTGCTAGTGTTGGTTTTTACGATTTTTACTATACAGATTACTATAGTTACAACCCATATTACAATGTAGCTTGGAACAACTGGAACCGACCAGGAATAAATATTAATATTGGTTGGAATAGTTGGGGAACATACAACTACAATGTAAATGTATACAATAATTATGGCTGGAATAATCCTTGGAATAACTACGGCTACAATAATTATGGCTGGAATAATAACTTTGGAAACCATCATCACCATGGCATTTACGATTATTACACATACAATAATCCTTACTGTGGAAGCTATGGTGGCTATGGAAACTATAACGCTTACGGAGCTAATTATGGAATTTACACTCCTTATAGAGAAACGTATAGCAATGGACCAAGAAAATCTTCAGGTTCTAGTTCAAATACTACATTTACTGGCTCTACTACAAGTAGCACTAATGGAAAAGGAAATAATAAACCTTCAACTTATACAGGAGTTAGTGCCAATAAACCTGCTGCAACAAACAATGGTAAACCAAATTCTGTATACACAAATGTAGATAAAGCACCTTCAAACACTAAAAAACCTTCTAGTGTATATAGTAGCAAACCTTCTAATAGCAATAATAGTGTTTATGGAACTAAACCAAGTAATAGTGCATCGGTAAAACAACCAAGTGCCACTTATACAAAACCAAGTTCTAGCTCTTATTACAAAAAGCCAAGCAGTTCTTCAAGCTATAACAAACCTAGTACTACTTCTTCTTACAAAAAACCTAGTAGTTCTTCAAGTTATAAAAAACCAAGTTCTACTTCTTCTTACAAAAAGCCAAGCAGTTCTTCAAGCTATAACAAACCAAGTTCTAGTTCTTCTTACAAAAGACCTAGCAGTTCTTCAAGTTATAAAAAACCAAGTACTAGTTCTTCTTATAAAAGACCAAGCAGTTCAACAACAAGATCTTCTGGATCTAGCATTAGAACTAAATAATAAAAAATACGGAAGAGGCTTAAAATATTGAGCCTCTTTTTTTTGAAAATAAATCCATATAATATGAAAAATATTTTTCTAAACTTATTTATTATGCTTTCATTTTTTTGTTTGCAACTAAATGCACAAAATTTAGAAGCAGATGCATTAAAATTTGGAACAAATAATAATGAAGGATCATCAAGAAGTGTTGCAATAGGTGGAGCAATGTCTGCAATTGGTGGCGACGTGAGCAACATAAACTACAACCCAGCAGGAATAGGATTTTTCAAATCATCTGTGCTTTCTTTTACACCTTCTATTTTATGGAATAAAGCAGATGCAAAATTCATAAACTCATCTTTTCAAAATCAAAAATCGAAATTTAACATTTCAAATATTGGAAGTGTATTTAGCTTTAGCACAAAAAAACATAGCATAATAAACAATATACACATTGGCTTGGCGCTCAGCAATCAAAATAATTATAATCAAAAAATAGAATTCAGACAATTTACTGCAAATTCAATCACAAATAACTGGGTAAATGAAGCAAGACAAATAAATGGAAATATTGATGGCGAAGTAGATTACAATAACTTTAGTTTTGAAACTGTTGGAGCCTACTATTCATATTTGGTTAATTACGACACGAGCCTAAATACTTACACTACACCAATAAATTCGGCAATAAAACAATCTAGAATATTGACCAGCAAAGGCAATAAAAGAGATTTTGCTATTGCTATGGGTTTTAATATTTTAGACAAATTTTATTTAGGTGGAGCAATATCATTAGCTTTTATAAATTACTACAGCACTACAACTATAAAGGAAGAAGATAAATACAACAACATCAATTCTTTTGAAGAATTTAAAATGCTGAGTGAATACAAAAATACTGGTTCTGGATTGAATGGAAAAATTGGTTTTATTTACAAACCAATTCACGCTGTAAGACTAAGTGCAGCTATACAAAGTCAAACCAGACTGAGACTTACAGAAGAATATACAACAGATTTTGCTTCTGAATTTGACACTATTTCTTACCAAAGTGAATCTAGTCTTGGAAAGTTTACATATTCACTTGCTACACCTTGGAGAGCAAATGCGGGCTTGGCTTTAGTACATAAAAAATATGGTTTTATATCTTTTGATTACGAGCTGGTAGATTATGCATCTATGAAATTTATTTTTGCTGATGATTTTACTGAAATTGAAGATAATATGAATAATAGTATTAAAGCAAAATACCAAATTGCACACAATTTTAAACTTGGTGCCGAAGCCAAAATAAAGAAATTTAGACTTAGAGCGGGTTACAACATACAAACAAGTCCTTTAAAAAGTGATTTTCGAGAAGGTAATTTTGATTTTTCTCGTCATCAATTTTCTGGAGGTATTGGCTATTTGTTTGGCAGAATAGCACTAGACCTTGCTTATAGACACACGCTTACTAAAGAATATGCACTAAGCTATGATGGTATAAATGGAATTTCCAGCAATATAAACAAGCAGCTTTTAACGGCATCTATTGCGCTAAAACTAGGAAAAAAATAATAGTAATTAAGCTTCGGCAGTAGGTGTTCCAAAATTCATTGGCATATTACTGTTTGGCTCATCGTCTTTTATTTTTCCGTGCTGCGCTTCAAACTTTTTTACATTATCTGCTAGCGCACCTAACAATTTTTTTGCGTGAAGAGGCGTAAGTATAATTCTCGACTTTACTTTTGCTTTCTGAACGCCTGGAAGCACTCTTATAAAATCTACAATAAACTCAGCATTGGAATGTGAAATAACGGCAAGGTTAGAATATATTCCGTCTGCTATTTCTTCTGTAAGTTCTATATTTAATTGATTTGGGTTTTTATTTTCTTCAGCCATTTTGTAATCTTTTTTTTATTTTGAAAGTAAAGGTAAAATATTTTTAAAAAGAAAAAAGCGATTCTTTGCAGAACCGCTTTAAATGTTTTCACAACGGAATAATCCTTATTGTGAATTGATTTCAAATTGTAATACAAATATACACAAAAGATTTAGAATAACAAATTTTAAAAAATAAAGTAAAACGCACATAGGTTACGGATAACAATTTGTACTTTTACTAGATAAAATAAAATAGATATGGGAAATAGTAAAAAAATATTAGGATTGGATTTGGGGACGAATAGTATTGGATGGGCTTTGGTACACTCAAATTTCAATGAAAAAACAGGTTCAATACTGGGAACTGGAAGTAGAATTATACCTATGAGCCAAGACATACTTGGTAAATTTGATTCGGGAGTTTCAATTTCTCAAACAGCAGAAAGAACTGGCTACAGAAGCGTAAGAAGATTAAC
>CAKZQD010000101.1 GCA_937139485.1 uncultured Bacteroidota bacterium
GATTTATCCATCATATTTTTACCTAAAATAAAAAATATAATAAAAAACACAACAGCAGCTGCTATAGCAATATAACCCACATTTGTAGATTCTTGAAATGCATAATAAATTGAAATAATAGCACCAATTCCTCCCGCTATTCCAAACAAAGTAGTTCCAGGAATAAAAAATATTTCAACAATGATAAGAAATATACTTAAAGCAAGTAAAAATAGTAAAGCTGCAAGAAGTAGTGTCATAGTCCAAATATAACTATAATTTGAAGATTATTGTTGATTTATCGAACTAAATAAACAGTAGAAATAGATTCTTCTCCTATTTTATAAACAAATTTATTTTCAGTTAACTCTACAATTTGCATTACCGTTACTTTATCTAAATCATTAAAACGTATAGTTAATTTTTTATCATCAATTTTATATGTTCCTTGCTCAAACTGCCCACTTGCTCTTTGCTCATATCTATTATCGTCAAAAAATAAGTAAGTAGGATTGCCTAAAACATTTGGAAAAACTTCTGCGCCATCTAAATTCATTTTCTCTAATTTCCAAGAACCTATTATTTTACTTGGCTCTTGAGTGCAAGAAGTAAATAATAAAAACAAAGCCATAACAGGTAAAAATAATATCTTTTTCATTTTAATAATTTTCACAAAAATAATAAAAGCTTTATTCTTTTAATTTGAAAATGCTCATGTTATCTTTAAACTATGTTAATTGTAGAAAATGATATTATAGTAGAAATAAATAATTGGCTAAAAAACCAAAAATATTCCAAAGTTTTTATTTTAATAGATGAAAACACAAATACATATTGTTTACCGATACTTGGTTTAAAAAAGGATAGTATTTTAATTGAAATTGAAAGTGGTGAGGTAAATAAAAATTTATCAACTTGCCAATATATTTGGAACAAACTATTACAAAACAATGCAGATAGAAACGCATTACTAATAAATTTGGGCGGTGGTGTAATTTGTGATATGGGTGGTTTTTGTGCTTCTACATATAAAAGAGGAATAGATTTTATAAATATTCCAACTACACTTTTGGCGCAAGTAGATGCAAGTATAGGATCTAAAACTGGAATTGATTTTGCTAATAAAAAAAATATGATAGGCTTATTTTCTGAATCAAAAGCTACTTTTATAGATTCCATTTTTTTAAATACTTTGCCACAAAGAGAATTATTAAGTGGCTTTGCTGAAGTATTAAAACATGGTTTAATTGCCGATAAAAAATATTTTCGAAAAGCAATAGATTCTTATTTGAAAGATAGTATTCATTGGAACAAAATTATTGACAAATCTATTCAAATAAAAGCCAATATTGTTGCCCAAGATCCTTTAGAAAATGGACTTCGTAAAATTTTAAATTTTGGACATACAATTGGTCACGCTTTAGAATCTTACTCATTGTTGAAGCATAAAAAACCTTTATTACACGGTGAAGCTGTAATTTTAGGAATTATTGGGGAATTATTTTTATCAAAAAAAAGGAAATTAATATCACAAGAAACACTTAGCGAAGTAGTATCAATGCTAAAGACAATTTACACTTTTGACAAACTAGAAAAATTTGACTTTGAAGAACTTATAAACTTTATGCTCAATGATAAAAAGAATGACAATGAAAAAATTCAATGTATACTACTAAAAGAAATTGGTTTGGCAACTTATGGGCAAAGTTTTTCTGAAAAAGAAATTACAGACGCCTTACTTTTTATTAATCAAAACACCCAAAATGCTTAGAATTTCTGTTGAAAAAAATGTTGTTATTCAGACAATTTTAGATATACCAAGTTCAAAAAGTATTTCAAACCGTGCTTTAATTATTCAAGCACTTTGTACCGAAAAAAACGCTTTAGAAAACCCTTCAATTTCTGATGATACTAAGGTTTTAAAATCTGCTTTAGAACAAATTAAAAATAAAAATTCAACTCAAGCACTTACTATTAATATTGGATTAGCAGGAACAGCTTTTCGTTTTTTAACAGCTTTTTTAGCAACTCAGAACGGTAAATTTATACTTACTGGAGCAAAAAGAATACAAGAAAGACCTATAAAACCTCTTGTTGAAGCCTTACAAAAACTTGGAGCAGATATTAGCTATTTAAACAATGAAGGCTTTGCACCTTTGCTTATAAAAGGAAAAAAACTAAAAGCAAAAACATTAGAAATTGATGCAGATATTAGTAGTCAATTTATTACTGCTTTACTTTTAATATCACCAAGTTTAAACCAAGATTTTGTACTAAAATTAAACAATAAAATTAGTTCAAAACCATATATTGATATGACTTTGAGTCTTATGAAAAATTTTGGTATTAATTCTAGTTTTATAAAAAATAATATTACAATTTCTAAAGGAAATTATGTTTCAAATACTCTATTTATCGAAGCAGACTGGAGTTCGGCTTCATACTTTTACGAATGTTTGGCATTGGCAAATGAAGGAGAAATTATATTAAAAAATTATTCAAAAAAATCAATTCAAGGAGATTCAAAACTAGCAGAATTGTTTATTCCTTTTGGTGTTGAAACTATGTTTAAAGAAAATATGATTCGCCTTGTAAAAAAGAAACTAAACATAAGTTTTTTTGAATACGATTTTAGCAATGAACCAGATTTGGCACAAACTTTTATAGCGCTTTGTTGTGGTTTAAATATTAAAGGAACATTTAGCGGTTTAGAAACTTTAAAAATAAAAGAAACCAACAGAATTTCTGCGATGAATAATGAAATTCAAAAAATTGGTTTCGAACTTATTGAAACAGAAAAAAAAGGTATTTATACACTTCAAAAAACTGGCAATAAAGTTGAAAAAGAAATTGTTTTCAAGACATACAAAGACCATAGAATGGCAATGAGTTTAGCTCCACTTGCTTTAAAGTTTGAGAATATAAGCATTGAAAATCCTGAAGTTGTTTCTAAATCAAATCCATTATTTTGGGAACAAATGGAAAGTTTAGGTTTTAATTTAATTACTAAAAATACTTTCTAAATTGACATTTATTACACAGTTCTTTGCAACTTCAAAAGCTGTAATTTTTACTTCTTTATATCGATTGTCTATCAATTGATAAATTTCAATTTTTTCTGAATCAGGATTTACCATAATATAATATGCTACGCCACATTGCTCATAGATACTAAATTTAGTATTTCTATCTTTTAGTTGTGTACTTGCAGATAAAACTTCTACAATTAAACTAGGTGTTCTTTCTACAAAATCAGATTCTTTTTCATCGCAGACTATCATTAAATCTGGTCTTAAAACAGTATCATCTTCAACTTTCCAATCTAATTCATAATAAATATTACAGTTACATTTACATTTATAAGTTGGGCTATTAAGTAAATTAAAAAAAAATGCGTGTATTTTACCCGAAACTGCTTGAT
>CAKZQD010000102.1 GCA_937139485.1 uncultured Bacteroidota bacterium
ATGTATTTCCTGGCCAGAGACAAAAAATTTCTAATGCCGCACCTACATTTAGCGAAATTGTAGAAATATTTAACTTTTTGCCTTCCTTAAAAGAAGTAAAAGTACTGTTAATGGTGTATGATGTTACACGAATTGAAAGTTTAAAATCATTAGAATCTTGGCTTGCTGTAGCCATGCAGAGGCAATGGATTTCTAACGAAACAAAAATAATTTTGGTTTCCAACAAAATAGATTTAGTAAGTCCAAACCAGCAGTTTATCGAAAATATTCAAAATGGGATACACCAAATGCTGACTTCGGAAGGTATTAGTATAAACAAAAATCAAATTTGTAGCAAAGAGGTTTCTGCTTTAAGTTTGAAAGGAATAAATGATTTACGTAAAGAAATTTTTGACTGGGTAGCTCATAATGGAAAACAGCGTGAAGTTAGTAACTAAATAATTTATTTACTAAGCAAGTTTAATCTTTACATTCTTGATTTCTATTCCAAGGCAACTTAGAAATACCTATTCGCATATAACATTTATTAATTATGGAAGTAAAAACTAAACCAGTAGCTAATATTATAGGTATAAGCATAAAATAATGAGAAAAATAGTTATACCCAATTAAAAATATAACAAGAAGCATTCCCAAAGTCATTCTAAACTGCCTATCTACAGTCCAAGAAACCGTAGAAGTTGTTGGTCTTGCTTTTTTATTATCAAATTCAATATCTCCCATATGTTTGTCTGCAACAAAAACATTATTGAACCCACTTTCTTTTATAACTTGTAAAATCATATTTGCCCTGCCTCCGCTTTGGCAAACAAGTACAATTTTTTTGTTTTTATATTGGTCTAAATTTTTTACATCAAAAACCGAAGAAGGCATATTTATAGCTGCCTCCAGTTTGTTACTATCAAACTCTAGTGGTTCTCTTACATCTATAATTTGTGCCGTTCCGGCTTTCACTTCTAAAACAGCTTTGGATAAAGATACAGTATTCATAATTTCACAAATTTAAACTCATTATTATTTACTGCAAATTTACAAAAAAATACAAGCAGCAATGAAAGGAACATAAAAAATTAAAGCTTTTACTTATTGTCAAATATAAATTATTTAATGACTGTCCGTTAAAATACAGTAAGTCAAAATTTGCGAAGAATGTATCTTCCTTGAGAGACTAAGAAGCTAATTCTTCGATATTTTTCACCCATATACTTCCCTCAAGGAAAGAACAAGACTCGCGAAATAAAATTTGAATATTTTTTCTATAAATAAACGAACACTCATTAATTGTTTTTATTTAAAAAAAAACTTACACCTATATAACATAATCTTTATAACGAGCTTCTATTTCATCTAAGACTTGAAAAAGCTCTTCGGGAATCATAGAAGTCACCAATTTCATTCTATATGATTTAATATCTTTAAAACCTTTAAAATAAGATCCATAATGTCTTCTGGTTTCCAAAACGCCAAGTACTTCTCCTTTCCAATCTATAGAAGTTTTTAAATGTTGGCGTGCGGCATTTACTCTTTCTTTTGTGGTTGGTGGCGGAAGGTGCTTGCCTGTTTTCATAAAGTGCTTTATTTCTCTAAAAATCCAAGGATAGCCTATTGCGGCTCTACCTATCATGGTGCCATCTAGTCCATAGCGGTTTTGATATTCTACGGCTTTTTCTGGGCTATCTATATCTCCGTTTCCAAATACTGGTATGTGCATTCTAGGATTATTTTTTACATCGCCTATCAAAGTCCAGTCTGCTGAGCCTTTATACATTTGCTTACGTGTTCTGCCATGAATACTTATGGCTTTTATTCCTACATCTTGAAGCCTTTCTGCTACTTCTACAATATGTTTTGTTTCTTCATTCCAGCCCAATCTGGTTTTTACCGTTACAGGTAGTTTTGTAGCTTTTACAATAGCTTCAGTAAGTTCAATCATTTTAGGAATATTTTGCAAAATTCCTGCTCCTGCTTGTTTGTTGACTACTTTTTTTACTGGGCAACCATAATTAATATCTAAAATTTCTGGATTGGCTCTTTCTACTATTTCTGCAGACATACGCATAGAATCTATATTGGCTCCAAAAATTTGAATACCTATAGGACGTTCTTCTTCGTAAATATCTAGTTTCTGAACGCTTTTGTGTGCATCTCTTATTAAACCTTCGGTAGAAATAAATTCGGTAAACATTAAGTCTGCACCAAATTCTTTACATAATGCTCTAAACGGAGGATCACTCACGTCTTCCATTGGTGCTAAAATTAATGGGTGTTCTCCTAAATCTATGTCGCCTATTTTTGCCATAATTCTAAACACAAAATTAAGGCAATTTATTTTACCTTTGTTCAAAAATCAAATTCTTTGGAAAACGAACTCGACAACTTCCCCAAAAACAATAGCTCACTAAAATCTTTACCCGATGGTTTAAAGATTATTCTTTTTGTTTGCCTGATGCTTTTTTTTCTAATATTTACTACTGTAATAGCAGCAATACTTACTGCTTTGATATTTGGGTTTCCGCTATTTCCTTACAATAATATAAACACGCATATTTCTAGCAATGTAAATGCTGAAATTGTTTTTCAAATTTTTTCTTCTATTGGTTTATTTGTTTTGCCAGCATTGGCTTATGCTAGGCATTTTGAAGAAAATACGGCTCGTTTTTTTAAAGCCACAAAAAAACCAAACTTAAAAATTGTATTGTTTACTATCGTAATTTTTTTCTCGGCAAACTTTGCTTTAGATTTATTGGTAAAGCTTATGTACTTAATTCCTTTTGAGGAAATGGACAATCCATTAATTGTTGCATTATTAGAAATTGAAAACCTTACAGAAGCATCTTTGAAACGCTTTTTAGTTTTTACTTCGCCATTAAAGTTTGTGTTGGTTTTTACTGCAATGGCTTTGCTACCTTCAATTGGTGAGGAACTTACTTTTAGAGCTGTTTTTTTTAACTTATTTAAAAGATCTTCAAAAAATCTTTGGTTTGCAGTGTTGTTTTCTGGTGCAATATTTAGTTTAATTCATTTTCAGTTACACAATTTTTTAGCCATATTTTTTATGGGTGCTTTACTGGCTTATATTTATCATCTTACACAAAATATTTGGGTTTCTGTAATAGCACATTTATTCAACAATGGATTGATTGTAGTTTTATCTTATGCCAATAATTTAGGTTTAATAACTTATGATTTTTCTAAACCAGAAGAGATACCTATATATATTTCTATATTTGCAGCAACATTGTTCGCTGGTTTATTTTTTGTTTATCGAAAATTTATTATCAGTCAAAAAACCCAAAAGCTATGAATAAATTTATGACTAGAGCAGTTACTGCACTATTTTTTGTGGTAGTAATGATAGGAATGTCTTCATTTCATATTGGTTACTTTATACTTTTTAGTTTAATATCTGTGTTTTGCACATTAGAGTTTTTAGGCATTACTAAATCGCTTAGAGATGAAAGAGACACTAGTATTTATCGAAAAACATATACTGTTTTAATAAACCTTTCTGCTTTTTTAATAACTGCCTACATTGTATTTTTTGACGAAAATGGAAACACTTATCAATATTTACTTTTTATTCCTGCAATGCTTTTTGGTTTATTTATTATGGAACTTTATGCCAAGTCTGACACGCCATTCAATAACATAGCAGTAAATTTAAGTGCATTTATTTATATAGGTATTCCTTTTTCTTTATTAAATTTAATTGTATTTCACAATGGCGAATATTACCCAGATATATTATTTGGAATACTGATTATGGTTTGGGTTTATGACGCTGCGGCATATATTATAGGTAGCAAATTTGGTAGAACGCCTTTATTTCCAAGAATTTCTCCTAATAAAACCAGAGAAGGCTCTTTTGGTGGGCTATTAATTCTAACACTTATTGGTTTAACGCTTGGTCAAATTTTTAAAGGACTTACACATTTTGAATGGGCGGTTGTAAGTATTATTATTGCCTATTTTTCTGCAACTGGAGATTTAATAGAATCTATGCTTAAAAGAAGTTTAAACATAAAAGATAGCGGCACTATTTTACCTGGTCACGGTGGTTTATTAGATCGTTTTGATGCGTTTATATTTGTAATTCCATTTTTAGCACTATATATTGTAGTATTCACATAAGCTTTTTTATTGTATGAGAACTATAGATATTGTAACAGCACATAAAGTAGAAATTACTTACCCACTAGCTTCTGTGGGGCAAAGAATAATGGCTTTTATAATAGATGCTATAATAATTACAATTGGTATAACTTTGCTGAATATGGTTTTGCTTAACATATTTCCAAATAGTATACATCAATACATTCAGTTTATAGTAATATTGCCTTTTTACATGTTTTACACTTTATATTCTGAAGTTTTGCTAAACGGACAAACGCTTGGCAAAAAAGCACTTGGTATAAGAGTCGTAAAGCTAAATGGAGAAAATTTGGGCTTTTCAGACTATTTAACCCGTTGGATTTTTAGAGTTGTAGATATTTGGTTTTCGGCAGGTTCTTTGGCGGTTATTTTTATAAGTTCAAACGAAAAAAGTCAACGAATTGGAGATGTTTTATCAAACACTTCGGTAATTCAGATGTCTTCATCTAGAAACTATGCCTTAGAAGATGTTTTAAACATTATGAACTTTAGTAAGCATAAAGTAGTTTTTCCAAATGCTAAAATGTTTAGCGAGCAGCAAATGTTGCTTCTAAAAGAAACACTTGAACGCCACAAACAGCACAACAACCAAGCACACCAAGATGCTTTAAGAGCAATTTCTATAAAAATGGCAAAACAGATGGAACTTGAAAAAATTCCAATGGCAAAAGAAAAATTTCTGAAAACTTTATTGAGAGATTATATTTATTTGACTAGATAAAAATTACTCTACTATAAACGGGCTTTGTTTTACCGTTTTATTATTAAATTTTAAAACATAATAATACATTCCATAACTCATGTTAAGTTCTTTGGGCTTTAATGAAAAAATATGTTTTCCATATTCCAATGGTTCATTTACAAGTTTTGTTACTTTGTTTCCTACAGCATCATAAATAACTAAACTTACACTAGTTTTTTTGTGTAGTTTAAAAGAAAAATAACTCGTGTTTTCTACCGGGTTTGGATAGTTTTCAACTTTCACTTTAAAAACTTTATCTTCAGTAATATTTATAGAACCTGTATCTAAAGGCGATGAAGAATAATCTAGCAAAGAGGTATCAATAATTGCTGTGTAAACACTTAAATTGGCATTGTGAAGCCTTGTCCAAATTGGACGAACTACTCCATTTTGTGCTGCTACATTATTATAATCTCCAAAGAAAATACCTGGAGACGGCAAAAAAGGATCGTCACTTATTTTTTCTTCTTTAAAAGTTTCGCCGCCATCTACACTATAAGCTAAATAAACATCTGTTTGGTTATCTGTATAAGCTCTTCTGTCATAGTATACAAAGTATAAATAACCTGTGCTTTGGTCTATATCCATCCAAGTAAAAAACTGGTGTGTTTCTGTATTGTCTTGGTTTACTTTTTTTGGACTCGTCCAAGTAATTCCACCATCTAAAGACTTTACCAACCAAACATCTGTATTGTTTTCTCCATTGCTTTGGTCTGACCAGTTTATATAAATTGTGCCATGATTTAGCCCACCGCTTAAATCGCACTTGGTAATAGGCAAACCATTTGCTCTTCCAAGACCTGGAATAGCAAAATCCCAGCCATTAGTAAAATCATTTACAAAAACATCGTTAGTAAGCCAAGTATTTCCAGCATCTAAAGATTTATCAAAAACCAAACCGTCTGGCCCAGCCCAGCTTACATATATTTCTCCATTGGGTCCAACTGCAGGTACTGCGCCTTCTGTAGTTTCGTCTTCGTCTACACAGTTTCCATCTGTTTCATTTATACTAAAGGCTGCGCTCCAAGTAGCGCCAGCATCTACAGATTTTGAAAACATTATTCTAGACTTGCAAGATGCGCTTGTACTTCCATAATTGTCAAACTCTGTCCATGTGCAATACATTGTATTATTATTTTGGTCTACTATAACCCAATGTTTGTCTTGTACTTTTGAACCATTTAAGCCCATAAAACTACCGTTATTCCATGTTTGACCAGCGTCTGTAGTTTTTTGGCAAACAATTCTATCTATCCAATTTCCTGAGGGCGGATTTGAAAGATGAAAAAAATAAAAATCGCCAGTAGTGTCTGCCACAATTACTGGATCGCCCCAAACGCCATAAGTCGAAGACAAGGTGTGTTCTGTCCAAGTAAACCCAGCATCATAGCTTAAATAATAGTTTCTAATATTAGAAGCGGCTATCATAGTATCTGGATGTGTAGGGCTTATAAAAATAGAAGGTTCGTTTGGGCTGTTTGCTGTGCTAATTAAAACATTGGTATGTTGCGCAAAATTTTGAACAAAAATTAATGCCGATACTAGAAAGAATGTAAGTTTCATACTAATTTGTTTAGCATAAATATACTGTTTTTAGTCTGAAAAAAGCAATAAAGCTAAATTAGCACTTTTGTAATTCAAAAATTATTTAGGTTTACTGCTATTAATAAATGTATAAAATGAAAAAACTAATATGCAACACTTTTACTTTAATGTTGTTTTTTTGTTCGGGCGAAGTATTAGCACAAGAAATTAAAGACTATAATAAGGCACTTATTTGGAGAGGTTTTGAGCACCAGTGGACTTATAACCATAGAATAAATAGACTGGGCGATTTTGTATCAATGTCAAACGGAAAAGGCTACACTACGCACTCTAGTGCATCTGGTGTAGGCTCAGACAGTACATTGGCAACTACTCATTATACTTATTTAGAAACACCAGATGTAGCTTTCAAAGAAACGGAGTTAAAAATTTTTATTACAGGAAACGAAGGCGAACTTTTAACCCAGAATGCTAGTGAATATTTAGACTTAGAACATTATATGCTAGAAAAAGAAAACTATTATGTAATTTTAAATGGTTTTGAGATAAAAAGTGTTTCCAAAGCAGATCAGTTACATTTATTTAGATTTTATATTGAAGATCCTGTTTTTAATGAACAAACAAATCAATTGCTTGTAAAAGGTTCTTTTAATTTAGTTACCAATTGTAGAACTTTAGAATGTGCTATATTTAACAACACTACAGCATACGAACTTACTTTAAAACTGCTTGTATTTGCTTATGACAACAAGAAAGTAAATTTTAACAACAACATTGCTTCCAGAAATTATGTTTGGGATACAGAAATAGAAGTAAAAGACGACACAAAGAATGTAAACATTTATGGTATTCAAAATTCTTTTTCGGCTGCATGTGTTGGTATAAAAGGAATGAGCTATGTGCTAGACGAAGAACATTGGGTAGTAGAATTGAATGGCTATACGACTCCAAAAAAATATGATCCAGAATCTGGAATTATGAATGCCGATGTAGATATGAAGCTTTCAGAATGGAAAAGTGATATGAATACTTTTGCTGTTTCTCCATTTCTTTCAAAATTTTCTAAACGAAAAAGTGGTTATGCTCTGCTAAACATGAATATTGTAAACATACAATTTTCTAATGCATCAATAATTCACGGCAAACAAATTTCTAGGTCTTTTTGGATTGGTAAAAACAAAGATTCAGGCGGAGATGACTCTTATAATGAAATTGACATTAGTCGTAAACTAAAATTTAATAATTAATAGTTATGAGCAAGAATTTTTTATTATTCATATTGGTTTTAGTTATTTTTTTTCCAGAAAAAACTCACGCACAAAAAAATGGTGTAACAGGTTATGGTAAAATTGAATCTAATATTGTTTTTGCAAAATTTAGTAGAGATGTATATTTAGGAGCTGGTGGAGGCGTAATTGTAAATGACAACTTACAGTTTGGAGCATTTTTAAAAGCACTAGCAAAACCATATAATTTTAGTGCTATAAAATCTATTAATGATTCTATTTCTTTTTTTGAAAACCCTTACTCAAAAAACGAAAATGCTTTTTCAACCACTATAAACAATATTGAATTTGGAGCAACTGCAGGTTTTAATATAGCACCAGAAAAACCACTTCAAGCTACCATAAGAGCTTCTTTGGGTTATAGTAGTGTAACGCTAAACGAAATAAGTATATTAGACGACCCTAGTGACCCTACAAAATTTATAGTAGAAGACAAAACACCTATACTAAGTGGCGTAAATGCTTCTTTAGAAGTTGCAGGGCAAGTAAAAATTGGGAAATCTTTTAAACTTTCACTTTTGGCTGGTTATCACTTTTCTTATGTAAACGGAAGAAATGGTAAATTTAAAAACGTACTCAAAAATCCTTTTATGTTTTCTGGTTTTTACTTAGGTTCTGGAATAGCATTTGGTGGTTATCAATAATTATTTTAAAAATGAAAATACTATATATCATATTTTTTAGTTTCTTGTTGCAATCTTGTGGGCTTTTAAAAATGCTTCCAAAAAAACCGGTCTTATCAGAAAAGGAAAGATTAACTTATGAAAAAGAAACAATTGTAAATAATAATGAAATCAAATATTCTGGAGAGCGAAAAGCTGATTTTCCAGTAATTCCTTTTCAGATGTTTGGTATTACTTATGCAAAAGATATAGTAATAGTTACCAAGCACCCAAAGTGGAATATGCACGAATATGCAAAATTAGATTTACCAGGAAACAAACACGTTTGGTTAATGAAAGATTCTGAAGAAGGCACTTTAGATCAATTTCTGACTACAAACCAAGCAGAAGTTGTAAAATTATTACCAGAAATTCCATTAAAAACTTCCATTCAAGAAGATATGATAATAGATGTGGTTTCAAATGGCGATTCATTAAAAGCACATTTTGAATATACAAATGCTTTAGACGAAAAAGTAGTTGTAGATTTTGAAAACACAAAGCCACTTTCAACACTAAAACAGCGAAATGGTTCTACAATGGGACACTCTAAAAACCAAGTTGCTGTGCTTTTAGATTTGCCTTATAGGCAGTTTGCAGATAGTTCTAAAATAACTTATAATAACACTTTTTTCAAAACAAAAAAACTGCTAGGTTTAGTTTCTTTTCAAATGCTTTTAGAACAAACACAAGGTGGTTTAAGTACTGGTTCTTTTTCTATGACAAGCAATAAAAATGCTGCTAAAACTTTACATAATAAAACAAATATTGAACAGAGTTGGAATTTATTTTATACAGAAGAAAATCAATTTAAACTTTACCAAAAAAATGAGCTAAGAAGCCAAAACTATTTTTTTGATAAAAAAGACGATCACTTTTTTTTAACGAAAGCCAATGTAATACCTTGGAATACAGAAACTGCCGCTTTTGAAATCAACTTTTTTCCTGCCTTGCCAGATTTTAGATATTACTTTGAGGGAAAACACACTTCAGAATTTATTATGGATATTAATGGTCAAAAAAACCATGGAAAAGGAACTATTTCTGCATATTGGAATACTGAAAAAGACTTAATTATAGAAATAAACCCGACAGCTCCTTGGTGGCTGAAAGAACGCCCAATGATTAATAAAATTCATTTTGAGGATGGTAAGGTTTCAATAGATTGTTCAATGAGTTCAAAAGAGTAATTTTATTTCACCGTATGAATACCATCTTTTTTAATTTCTATCAACCTTTGTTTATATAAAGAACCTAAGGCTTTTTTGAAGGTTTTTTTACTCATTCCAAAAACTTCATAAACTATTTCGGGATCACTTTTATCATTCATATTTAAGTAACCATTGTTTCTTTCTAGTTTATCTAATATTTTTTGTAAGCTGGCTTCTACGTTTTTGTAGCCTTGTTTTTGAAGTGTTACATCTATTTTGCCGTCTTCTCTTATATTTTTTATAAAACCTTTGTGATATTCTCCATAGCGAACTTTTTTAAATATATCACTATTGTACAAAAGACCTACAAACTCACTATCTATAATAACATTGTAGCCCAAATCTGTTCTATCGGCTATTAAAATTTCTACTTCTTGGTTGTATTTTAAATCTATATCGCCATCTACGGTAAAATCTCCATATTTACTAGAAGCCGCCAATCGGTCAGACTCTTCATCATAAAATAAAATTACGATATAATATCTGCCTTCTTCCATTCTGCTGCGCTGCTCGGCATAAGGCACAAAAAGATCTTTTTCTAAACCCCAATCTAAAAAAGCACCGTGTCCATTTACGTCTTTTACTTTTAGTACAGCAAATTCATCAAGTACTACATTTGGTGTTTTTGTAGTGGCTATTAATCTGTTTTCATTGTCTTGATATATAAAAACTTCCAGTTCGTCTCCTACACTTGTGCCTTCTGGTATATCTTTTCCTATTAAAAGTACTTCGTTGGCTTCTGCATCTGCAAGGTAAAGCCCTTGTGGTAAATCTTTTACCACTTTCAATGTGTTATATTTTCCTAATTCCATAGCTGAAAAGCAAAGGTAATGGTTTTAAAAACAAGGAAAGAAACTTTAAACTAGTCCTTTACAAACTTACTACTTCCATATTCTTTACCGTTGATACTTGCTTTTATAAAATAAATACCTTTGGCATAGTCTGAAACATCAAGTTTCAAAACTGACTTAACTTCTGTATTATTTTCTAGAATTTTTTCTCCTTGATAATTAAACACTTCCAATTTAATGCTATTCAATGAGAATGACTCTACATTTCCAATAGTTATATTTATCAATTCTTTAGCTGGATTAGGAGCAATTTCAATGACTCTATTCTCATTTTTCTGATATTCTTTTATGTCTATAATCTCACTTAAATCCATTCGAATACAAACATCATCAACTTGCCAACCTTCATCAACACTAGTGCTATCAGAGATAAATGTATATCTAAAAATTGCACTATCAATATCATTTACTGGGTTATTTATTGCTTGTAAGTTAATATCAACAAAAGACTGAATCCATCCATTTGAATTTTGTGCAATCAGGAGAGAATCATCAACTATATCTCCAGATTCAAAAAAATGACTATTGTTAAAAACATTGTCTATCCCACTTAAACTTGATCTTGTGAAAACATTATACCACTTTTGTCCATAATCTATAGAAATTTCTAGTTTCCCATAATCGTTTTTTGAGTGTGTCTTAAACCGATGTCGCATTTCATAATGTATTGGAGGGTATAAATAAAGATAATCAGGTAAATTTTTTACGACTAAATAAAAGATAGAAGTATCATTACTATTATATAAATTACCGGTACTTGTCACAATACTATTTTGACTTTGATAAGATGAATCTAAAACCAACTTAGTAGGTTTACCAATTTCCCAGATACTTCCAGAATCAATTTTAATGTTTTGGGAAATATCAATACTATCCTCAAAATTAATACAAACATTCAATTCTTGGGCATTTGAATATTGTACCCCAATAAATGTAAACAAGATTAGACTTAAAATTATTTTCATACTTTTATTCCTTAACAAATTTGGCTCTTCCATATTCTTTTCCATTGATACTAGCTTTTATGTAATAAATATTATTGGTATATTCGGAAACATCAACTCGAAACACAGGAAACTGACCTTGTAGTTTCTGACTAAACTTACTTGTTTTCTTGCCTAAGTTGTTATAGATAGATATTTCTATTAGTTCTCCAATATGCGCACCCGAATTACCAATTCCAATATTTATAAAGCTATTTGAAGGGTTTGGATAAGTTTCTATATCAAAAACTTCCCTTGATGGCGAAATATCTATCATTCCCAATGCTAAACCACAGTTTGAAGCACTTAAACAACCATCTGGGTTTAACTTTAACACCCAAACGTCTTGACTAAATGTGTCTATTCCAGAATGATTAAAACCTGTAAATACCAATTCATTATTATGTAAAGTATCTTCTTGAAAACTATACAACCATGCTACTCCACTATTTGTATTTTTATAGGTTTTATGCCAGAGTAATTCTTGATTACTATTATACCTTCTTATATCTGCATATTCTCCATTGTAAACCGTATCGTTTTGCCCTATAGAAAGCACTAAAACATCCCCATTTTGAAGCTCTTGTACTTTTTCTATACTGGCTATATTCATTTCATTATATAAACCAGAAGAAATTGTATCTGAGTATATTACATTGCCATTATTGACATCTATTTTACCCCAATATACTTTTTGATAATCTTCAAAAAAACCTACTATTTCACCTTCTACTGTTTGGCTTATATAGCCTTTGTCATAAATTTGTATCGGACTATCTCTTCCTGGCGTTTCTATTTTAGTTTCCCAAATAACATTGCCATTTGTATCTATTTTATTGATAAAACCATTTGAGGCTATTGCTGTGGAGTATTGCCTAACAACAGCACCACTGTCTGTTGAACCAGAAATTAATAATTCATTTTCTGAAATATTAATCATTCTTCCAGATACCTCCCAATTAATCCCTCCATAAGTTTTTCTAAAGACTTCTTCACCATATTTATTTATCTTAATTAAAAATAAATCATAATTATCCTCAAAATCAGTTGCTGTTTGCCCATACATATAATAACTATTGTTTAATTTTAAGGTGCTATTTAAGAATTCAGAAGTATCTGAATTAAAAAATTGAATTTCTTCTAAATTAAAAACACTATCAAACGATAGTAAAGCTATCCTAAAAAAAGAACCAGTATCTAATAAAGTATCATTAGATAAGAGTCCTATAAAATAACTACCTTGCTCAATTATCATATTTTCTGAATTAGTATAAATAAGTTTTAAACTATCCACTCTAAAATTTTTATTAAGTATATTATTTCCTTCTAAATCAGTTGTTAGTATAATGATACTTTTATGGTTATTTAAATAATCTTCCCAATTTAAATTTGAGTTGCCAAAAATGTGGTAAGATGTATCATTAATATATAAATTAACACCAAAATCTGTGCCACCAAAATCATAAATTTTACTAAACTGTGCATTAGTTTTTATGCTTAAAAAAATAGAAAATAATATAATAGTAATCTGTTTCACATTTAAAAGATAAGGATTAATTATCTGAAAGCTCACTATTCTAATTTTTAATTTTTGTGCTTGATTTATAAATCAGTTCACCATGTTCGTCTGTAACTACTATAGAATAAAAACCAGAGTTCCAAGAAGATACATCTAAACTAAACAAAGAACTTGTCATGATTCCGGTATGTACATGAGAGTTATTTAACAAATTATAAATTTCTACTTTAAAATTGCCATTTACTGGCATATTGTATTCCAAATTTAATATGCCATCTATAGGGTTTGGAAACTGAGTCATTTTAGGCTTTATAGGTGCATTAACAGAAACGCTAGAAGTAATATAATCAATATCTAATTTATCTTCTTCAAAAAATAAGTCATCAGTAAGCATTAAAATATTTTTTGCTTTTACTGTAGCTGGTTTAAAATCGGGTCTTTTTGCAAAAGAAGCAACAGTGCTTTTATCTACAGTATTTATTTCAAACCATGTTTTTCCATTTTTATCTAAGTCGTTCTTTATTTTATAAAGATTAGCCAGGTCTTTTACATCTTGGTTTGTAGTACTTGTATTTATTAAACTGTTTAGTAAGTTGTTTGCTTGCCCGTGTTTTTGATCTAAGGTATAAAAACTTGCCAACTGTACTTTATGCCAATCATCGTTATAGTTGCTTAGTAAAGTTGTTATTTTATCTATCTGTCCTTGTGCTTGGTAATAATGAATTAACTGACCTACTATATTATCTATTAAAACGACATCGTCTTGATTGTAATAATCTAAGCTATTTAATATGCTATGGTATCCATCTAAATTTATAGTAGATAGCTCCCCCTCTTTACCTACTAATACTTCGTCTAAAGGTTTTTCCGGACAAGCACTAGAAGTTATAATTTGTGTTGTTGCAATAACATCAACATATGGAGGAGATCCAAAGTCAGGAACTGTTTTAGCACCTGTAGGAGGGTTTGAATATCCGTAATAGCTAAAAGCTAAGCCTCCAGATTGCAAATATCCGTCATAAGGGCTATTTGTTGTAAAACTATTTTTAAAGGTATTGGCACTTGGCTTGGTATAGCTTCCTTGGTCTTGAAGTGTGTTAGTTATTCCTCCAATATAAAAATCAAATGTTTGGTCTTCAAATTTATTACAATCTATTTTAAGTTTTAAATTATCTTCTCTACCAGCTAATGCTACTGAAACTCCAATGTTATTATCTTTAATTATTTCATTTTGGTAAACATCTGTATTTTGATATCCAGAATTCAATAAATAAATACTATGCCCAATGCTGTTAAATTTATTTCTGGTCATTAAATAGCCAGACATTGCCTCTATATATGCACCTTGAGTGTTAAACACAGTAGCATCTGCAATAAAATCATTTAAGGCTAAAATAGCTTGTTCTGTACCCCTTAGTGAAACACCCCTTGCACAATTTTTAAATTCGTTATGGTAAATTTGTAAACTTCCAGAAAGTGCTCCAGATGCTGTAGCATGGATTCCTCTTTTTAAATTAATAAATTTATTTGGCACAAGTATTCCCTGGCAATCTCCATTATTTACACTACCATTACATATACCTCTAGCAATAAAATTAGCATCTATAGTATAAATACCTGTTGCTTTTCTATCGTCATCTATTGGTATTGATAATCTTTGATCTTCAAATTTATTACTCAAAAAACGAACCCCATGATTATCCCACATTGTTATATGATATGGAGCATGCTCTTCGAGTCTGTAATCATTATCTGTAATAAATTCACAGTTTTCAAATACGCTTGTACTAGCATCAGTGTTGTACGTCATAAACTCTGCTGAGCGTCTATTATTAATAAAGAAACTATTAGTAGCAAAAACAACACCTCCGTTATGTGTATTCTTTTGAGGCCAATTAGGAAATACTAAGTTATGATGCAGCCTAATAGCTTCTTTTGCATGTTCTAATGTAGCATTATTCATATATAGAACACCTTGATTGAATTGGTTATTTGCAATATATTCATCTTCTGTAGGTTGCTGACTATTATTTGAACCTACAACAGTAATTCCGTCCCACATTTCACCACATCCATTTGTTATTTTGGCTCCATTTTTTAAAACTAGTTTTGCATTTTTATGAACTATTATACTTCCGTTTTTTGGCATATACAAAGTCATTCCATCAATAATTAATGATTTATTTGAGCCAACAGAAATATTTTGGATCATTGCTTTATCTTCTGTCCAAGTTTCAGAATATCCTTGTATACTGTAATAATTAGTAATTTTTCCATTGTCTGGCATTAGGTCTGTTTCGAATAGACCTCTTCCATAAGTTGCTGCTTTTATTTTTCCTGAACATTTATTTACTTTTAAACTTACTACACGTATATTTGGTATATCTCCATAACGAACCCAGCTACTATTGTTATCTTTTGTATATACCCCTGCATCTGTTGCTATATATAACCTATCATTTGTTCCATCTTGATAAACAATATCATTTACAGGTAGATTAGGTAAACAATTTGTAGGGTCTGTGTCCTGCCAAGTTAATCCAGCATCTGTTGATGACCATACTTTTATTGTGTCATTGTAACCCGAAAAAGAAATCCAAAGTTTATCTGGATTAGATGTACTTGTAGTAATACCAGACACAACATAATGCGGTAAATAACGCCCGTGTATATTATTGAAACTAGACTTTACATTAGTTGTAATATTTTCCCAATTATTGCCATTGTCATTTGTTTTATATAATACATTACTCCAATTTGCTAAACTTCCATTAAAATTAGTTCTCCCAGAATTAACCAAATATATTCTAGCCGGGTTAGATTCTGAAATAGAAAACTTATACGCATCATTACTATTTGGAATTGAAGATATTATCTGCCACAAATCGCTAGAAGTATCTCCTGCTGCTTTATTTTTCTTTTTCCTTAAGGCTAAACCATCTTTAAATGCATAAATAAGTTTACTAGATTTTGGATGATTGATAATACTTGCTGAAGCATTTCCAACATGAGTATTTGAACTATTATAGTTTGGGATTAATGAGGTTTCATCTTCTTCAGCATTTGTAATAAGGTTTCTTGCGCTCAAAAACCCATTCCTTCGATATAAAGCAAGAGTAGGTGTTTTATCATCAATTCCTACATTATATCCATCTCCTTGTCCAAATTTAATCCAATTGTTACTGTTAAGCTTACTAAAAGTTTGGTTATCTTGAGCTCCAACAATAGTTATTTCATCATTTACTTCAGAATCGTCCATTGCCCATAACAACATGTTATTTATACCTTGATGTCTAACCTCCCATTCATCTGTTAAAGTTTTATTGGGTTTAAACAAAATTCCTCCGTCTGACCCTACATAAACACCGCTATTGTCTGGTGCAAAAGAAATAACATGAATATCATCATGTATTAGTGCGTTCTGTTCTGTAAAATTATAGATGTCTGAGAAAGTATTTGCTACTAAAGCTGTTGATGTACCATAAATTTGCCTATCTCCAAAATACAGTGTATTTGCATCATTTGGTGCTACTGCAATTGGCATTCTGTTAATACCTCTGTCACAGCAACTAGAAAGAGCCCCTGGTAAGCCCGTATCGAAAGATGGTTTAGTATAAGTTTCAATAAATGTATTACTAGTTTTATCAAATACTAATAATTTCCATATACTTGCTTTATTTTCAAACTCAAGATTTCCATCCATATCTAATATATTATTTCCAGCAGCATCCTTTTTAGGAAATCCAATTTTTACATAGCAAAATACTTTACTTCCATCTGCAGCAGAAGTTGCAATTGTCGATGATAGAATTTTAGAATTTGTTGGTTTAGGATAAGTGTAAACATTTTTAGTTCCTTGAGAAATATTATATCTAGTTAAATAGTTACTTGATAAATAAATATGGTTACTACTTGAATAATCTCTAACAACATTTCTATAAAAATTAGAATTTAATGAATACACTTTAGACCAAATAGGATTTGCAGCAGATATGTTTTCGCATTTCCAAGCTCCTTTACTTGTAGAAACAATCATTCTGTTTTGACTTGTTGAATACGGATCTATATACATTTGAGTAATGTTACCTCCTTCTTCAAAAGCACTCCAAAAATTATTATCCAAAATTTCTTCCCAATTGTTTCCACCATCTATGGACCTAAACAATCCTTGTGTGTAAACTATATTTTGTCCAGCATTTGAAAATGAATAGCCAGGGTCAAAACTATTCATGCCTGTACTAATAAAAATTTTATCTTTATTAAGTGGGTGAATTTCTATATCACCGACTCCTGCCATTGGTAGTTTTCTATTCTTAGTTAATAAATTCCAATTTAACCCTCTATCTGTACTTTTCCACACTCCGCTATAATAACTACAAGAATACATGGTGTTATCTGTTGCAAAATCTGGGCTATATTCAAAGTTATGTATTTGCCCCCAGCGACTTTGAGAATTATTTCCAAAAGGACCTAACTCATTCCAATGTTTATATAAATATGTTTCACAACCAGCAGGATCCGTACTCGAATTGTATTTATTTGTTATGCCAGAAGTATTCAAATTAGAGCTAGTGTAATTTCTTGCATAATTAGTAATAGCTTTATTTGCTTTATTAATATTTCCCCCAACACTAACTAATCTTGGCAAAAGTATTCTTTCTAAACGCTCATCTTGTTTAGAAACATCGTGAGTAGGATCAGTTCTATATTCTGATACATATTCAAAATAATTAAATGTAGTCGAATCTTGTGCAATTAGAGTCTGCAAAGTAAAGAAGTAAAGAAGTAAAGAAGTAAATTTTCTCATAATAAATTGGGTTTAAAGTGAAATAATAGCCCTAATATATAAATTATATTTTACAATAACAAATTTTAACAAACATTTTTACTATTAATTTACTAAAAGCTAAAAATCTTATTCTCTTTGCTCAAAACAACAATTATGAAATTACTTGCAGAAGAAATTGAAGACTATTCAGCAATGTTTTCTACACCAGAAACAGCTGTTTTGGCAGAATTGAATAGAGAAACACACCTTCATATTATGGTTCCTCAAATGCTTTCGGGACATATACAAGGTAACTTTTTAAAGATAATGAGCTTTATGCTGAAACCAAAACGAGTACTTGAAATTGGAACTTTTACTGGTTATTCGGCTATTTGTTTTGCTTCTGGTTTGGCAGAAAACGGCTTGGTACACACTATAGATATTAATGCCGAGCTAGAAGATATATGTACAAAATACTTTAAAAAATCTGGCTTTGAAGACCAAATAAAGCATCATATTGGCAATGCTTTAGATATTGTACCAAGTTTAGACGAAACTTTTGATTTGGTTTTTATAGATGCCGACAAAATAAACTACGCAAACTACTACGATATGGTGTTTGACAAAGTAAGAAAAGGTGGTTTTATAATAGCAGACAATGTTCTCTGGAGCGGAAAAGTAATAGGCGAAATAAAAAAAACAGATAAAGACTCATTGGCACTACACGCTTACAACAAAAAAATAAGTGAAGATAAAAGAGTAGAAAACTTTCTAGTACCAATAAGAGATGGCCTTATGGTTGCTAGAAAACTGTAACTTTATTTATAAAAGATTCTTCGCACACTTGGTCATATTGTAAATTTGGGTTATTGTTTACTATTTCATAAAAAAATGTAACTTTGTTGAATGAACTTGCCTAACATTTTAAGCTTCATACGAATTATTATTGCTCTTATTGCCCCATTTTATTTAATTGGCGGTACTTTTACAGAGAGCATTGTTGTAGGAGTGTTTTGCACCATTGCAATAGTTACCGATTATTTTGATGGTTGGTATGCTCGTAAATACAACAAAATAACTAAACTTGGTAAAATTCTTGATCCAATTGCCGACAAAGCATTGGTTTTAATTTCCTTTTCTGTTTTGGCTTATCTTATAGACGAATTGTCATTTTGGTGGATTATTCCAATTTTTATTAGAGAAATATTAGTGACTATTTATCGTTTTTTATTTTTAAGCAAAAACATAGTAGTTGCGGCTGCCAAAAGTGGCAAAATAAAAACGGTATTGCAAATGCTTACTATTGGTATTGCATACTTTTTTTGGATGACGAGAAAATATTTTCTTGATAAGCTAAATCAAAACTTTGGTTTAGAGTCTACTGAAAGCTTTATGTATGTTTTTAGTGTTATTATGTTTATAGCACTTGCGCTTACTTTATATTATACTGTAAAATCTGGTTATTTATTTTTTAAAAATAACTGGCAAACTATTAAGCGTTTTCATCAGTTAGCATAATGAAAAAATCAGAAAACTTTTGGCTTTACAAATTCAATGATTGGTCTAGAGATTTTACTTCTTTGGCAAATCCTTTAATACTAGTTTTTGTTCCCTTTATTTTTTTGTTTCCAAAAAACAAATTTGCTTTTTACACATTGCTTATTGCATTGCTTATAAATGAAGTTATAGGCTCGCTTATAAAAATTTTCTTTCCAAAAAAAAGACCAAACGGACAAACATATAGTAATTTAATAGAAAAAATAGATGCTGGAAGTTTTCCTAGTTTGCACTCTTCTCGTATTGCTTTGGTGTATCTTACTTTATTTTATTTTTCAGATTTACTTGCTTTAAAAATTATATTTATCTGTATTATTCCAATAGTAATGTTTTCTAGAATAAATTTAAAAAAACATTTTCTCACAGATATAATTGGCGGCTTAATTATAGGCTCAATAATTTGGTATATAACTACTTTATACTCTTTATAAGTTAAACACGCTTTTTTAAACAATATTTAAGCTATATTTTCTTAACTTTGTCTTTACTATGAAAGGAATTATACTAGCAGGCGGAAGCGGAACAAGGCTTCACCCTATTACATTGGCACTCAGTAAACAATTGATGCCGATATACGACAAACCAATGATTTATTATCCGCTTTCTGTTTTAATGAAAGCTGGAATTAGAGAAATATTAATTATTTCTACACCACACGATTTACCTCATTTTGAAAGATTACTCGGTACTGGTGAAAACATTGGTTGCAAGTTTTCTTATAAAGTTCAAGAAATACCAAACGGACTGGCACAGGCTTTTGTACTTGGTGAAGAATTTATTGGAGACGATAAAGTAGCTTTAGTTTTAGGAGATAATATTTTTTACGGTACAGGATTAGGCGATTTATTAAAGCAAAACAATGATCCTGACGGAGCGGTAATTTACGGCTATCACGTTGCAAACCCTAAAAGATATGGTGTAGTAGAATTTAATGATGACATGAAGGCTATTTCAATAGAAGAAAAGCCAGAAAAGCCAAAATCGAATTATGCTGTACCGGGTTTATATTTTTATGATAATGATGTAGTAGAAATTGCTAAAAACATAGCACCAAGTGCAAGAGGCGAATATGAAATTACTGATGTAAACAGAGTTTATTTAGAAAGAGGAAAACTACAAGTTGGAATTTTAGATAGAGGAACAGCTTGGTTAGACACAGGAACTTTCAATTCATTGATGCAAGCATCGCAATTTGTGCAAGTAATAGAAGAAAGACAAGGATTAAAAATAGGCTGTATAGAAGAAGAAGCTTACAAACAAGGTTTTATTAATAAAGAGCAGTTAACGGCTTTGGCAAAACCTTTATTGAAAAGTGGATACGGTGATTATTTAATGGGATTATTAGATTAAAAAAACATGGCAAAGATATTAATAACAGGTGCTGCAGGTTTTATTGGCAGCAGTTTGGCAGATAGATTATTACAAAATAAAGAACACAAATTGGTTCTTGTTGATAATTTATTAACTGGCGATTTGAGAAGATTACCGAAAGAAAAGTCTTCTAACTGGCGTTTTGTAAAAGCAGATTGTAACAATTTTAAGGATATTTCTTCTGTAATGTTGTCACACAGGTTCGATTATGTATTTCATTATGCAGCAGTAGTAGGTGTGCAAAGAACTTTAGACAACCCAGTAATGGTTTTAAACGATATTCAAGGCATTAAAAATGTTTTGGAATTGTGTAAAAATACTGGCGTAAAGCGTGTTTTCTTTGCTTCGTCTTCAGAAGTTTATGGCGAGCCATTTGAACATCCTCAAAATGAATTGACTACGCCATTAAATTCACGATTGCCTTACGCAGTTGTAAAAAATATTGGAGAAGCATATTTAAGATCTTACCATCAAGAATTTGATTTAGAATACACCATTTTTAGATTTTTTAATACTTATGGAACCAAGCAAAGTGAAGATTTTGTAATGTCTAAGTTTATAAAAGCCGCTATGAACAATGATGATATTACTATTTTTGGAGCAGGCGACCAAACAAGAACTTTTTGTTTTGTAAACGACAATGTAGATGCCTGTGTAAGCGCTTTTGAAAATGATTTGTTTATAAACGATACTGTAAATATTGGAAACGACCATGAAGTAACAATTTTGGAACTTGCCAAAATAATTATTGAAGAAACCAATTCTAAATCAAAACTAGTATTCTTACCACCATTGGCAGAAGGCGATATGAAGAAAAGAAAGCCTGACATTGGAAAGATGAGAAAACTTCTAGGAAGAGAATTATTTCCTCTAAGAGAAGGTATAAAGTTTTTGATGGAAAATGGATTGGTTTTATATAGTTAAAATATGAAGCAAAAAATTCTTGTAACAGGTGGAATGGGCTATATTGGTTCGCACACTATTGTAGACTTATTAGAAAACGGCTACGAAGTGGTTTCAATAGATAATTTTTCAAATTCTTTTGAAGAAACAGTAGCTAATCTTGAAAAAATAACCAATCAAAAAATTAAAAACTACAATTTTGACCTCTGCAATTTTGAAAAACTAGAACAGTTTTTTGAAAAAGAACAAAATATTACTGGAATTATACATTTTGCAGCCTATAAAGCCGTAGGCGAATCTGTAGAAAAGCCTTTGGAATATTATCACAATAACATTGTGGGCTTATTAAACATATTGACTTGTTGTAAAAAGTACAATGTAAAAAACTTTGTATTTTCTTCATCGTGTTCTGTATATGGAAATACCAAAGAATTACCTGTAAGCGAAAAAACAGCATTAGCTATTTCTGAAAGCCCTTATGCAGAAACTAAAGTAATGGCAGAAAGAATTATTACAGACTTTGCCAAAGTAAGTGATATTAATATAGTTTTGTTACGATACTTTAATCCTATTGGAGCACACAATTCAAATTTAATTGGTGAAAAGTCTAAATCTGAACCACAAAATGTTATTCCAAGAATTACAGGAACTGTTTTGGGTAATTTTGATGTTTTTAAGGTTTTTGGATCAGATTACAACACCACAGATGGTACTTGTGTAAGAGATTATATACACGTTTGTGATATTGCTCACGGGCATACACTTTCATTAAATTATTTATTTGAGAAAGAAGAAAAACAAATTTGTGAAGTGTTTAATCTTGGCAGCGGATCAGGAACAAGTGTTTTGGAATTAATTACTGCTTTTGAGAAGAGTACAGGTCGAAAATTAAATTATAGCCTTGAAAATAGAAGAGCTGGCGATGTTGTAGCTATTTATGCAAACAATGATAAAGCAAAAACTATTTTAGGCTGGGAAACGAAATACGGCATTGAGGAAATGATGCAATCTGCTTGGAATTGGGATTCTAAGAATAATTAAAAATTCTCTATTCATACATTTGTAAAATATCTCTCTGTTTTTACTATTGAGAAATTAAGGGAATTAAGAAGAATACATAATGATTATTAACGCCATAATGCTTATTTACAATCTAAGCACAGCTTATGTTTTCACTTTACAGACTGTGGAATTCTAAGAATAATTAAAAATTCTCTTATCAAACATTTGTAAAACCTCTCTCTAATTTTACCATTAAGAAATTAAGGGAATTAAGACGTATACATATTGATTCTTTACGCCATAATGCTTAATAATTATTTAGGGTTTTTAGTCGTGTCAGAAGTTCTTAATTGACACTTATTCTGTAAATTGAAACACTTCAAAGGACTAAAAAGCCTAAGCATTAACTAAACAATAGAGCGCATTACAACATCTTAAACTTCTCTTTCCAAGTATCAAATTGTTTCTGGCTTTCTTCTACTCTTTTTAAAACTACTTCTTTCAATTTTTGAGCACCTTTAGAATCTCCAAAAAACGATAAATTATTTTCAAATTGAACAATTTCATCTTTCAATTTATCCATTTTTTCTTTTACAAAACGTTTTTCTCTTTCTAAGAACACATCGCCATCTTCAGCTTTTTTAAATGCTGCTATTTTTGCCTTAAATACAATACGCTCTTTATCGGCATCTTCTATTTTTAAGTTTTTAGCTGCATTGTTTACTGATTTATCAAAAGCTGTGTTGGCTTTACTGATTTCTTTTTTGGGCACGTGACCAAGCGCCCACCAAGCGGCTATTTGCTCATTTAATTCTTCTGCCGTTTTTGCAGACTCAATTTTTTTATTGATTTCTGTTTTTTGTTTTAAATTTTCTTCTTGGCGAGCGTCCATTCCACCAAAAAATTCTTTTTTAGCATCAAAAAACTCATTGCAAGCTGCTCTAAATGTATTCCAAAGTTTTTGATCTTTTTTAGGGTTTAAAGAACCCGATTTTTTCCAATCATCTTGAAGTTTTAAAAACTGCTGTGTGGTTTCTTTCCAGTTTTTAGAGCTTTTTAATTCGTTTGCTTTTGCAATTAAAGCTTTCTTTTTATCTTCAAAAACACTTCTTTTTTCGTTTAGTGAATTATAAAGTTGTTTCGTATCGTCAAAAAAAGTGTTACTAATTGTTTTAAACTCATTCCAAAGTTCATCGTCTTTACTTTTTTTAGAAAAGCCTGTTTTTCTCCAATTTTGCTGCAGTTCTTTCAATTTATTACCCAATTCATTCCATTTTGAAGGGTTTTGGCTTTCTTTTAGCATTTCTAACAGCGTTTTTGATTCTGTTATTATTGCTTCTTTTTTTTCTATTGAGGCTTTTTGTGCTTCTCTAATTTTTAAATAATGCTCTCTAATTTTAGCATAAACAGCATTTACATTTTCCCAATAAGCTGTTTTTAAACTTTCCCAATCTTCTTGAAAAGTTGGCCCAATTTCGTCCCATTCTTTTTGGTATAACTTTATGTAATGCTCTAACTGAATTATAGAATCATTTTTAAGCAATTCTTTTAACTTATCTGTTATGGCTTGTTTTTCAACTTTGTTTTTTTCGAAACTATAATTCTGAAGTCCTTTATGAATATTTACATTATAAAAAAACTTATCCATTAAATGGCTGTATTCTGTTTGTAAAGACTGAAACCTTGCCTTGTTTACTTCGCCAATACTTTTCCATTCTTCTTGTAGTGTTTTAAAAGTATTGAAGGTTTCGCCAAAATTAGTAAGCTCTTGCTCAGTAAGTGCTTTCATTTTTTCTACTACAGCCGTTTTTGCATTAAAATTTGCTTCTTCTTTTTGTGCTAAGGCTTTTTTGTATTCTTTTTTCTTATCGTTGAAAATAGTCATCAACTCTTTAAACCTAAAAGATGCTTCGTCTGGTTCAAATTTAAACTTTTCAGCTTCAAAAGGATTTTCTTCCGTTGCATTTGCTTTGGCTTCTTCTTGTGCTTTATCAAACGCTTCTTCTTGCTGCTTATATACTAAACGATGCGCTTCGTCATAGGCGGCTTTTATATTTGGAACTTCTTTTATTGTTACAGAAAATTCTTCTCCATTCAATAAATTTTTAAAGTTTTCGTTAACTTCTTCTCTTGATAATATTTTTTTTTCTTCCATGTTTGTATTCGTAAGTAAAATTGCAATGTATAAATTTAATGAGAATTCTGCATAAAAACAACTTCAAGCTCATTCCTTTGTAGAAAGGAGATGTTTTTGTGTAAAAATTGAGATTCCTGCCTACGCAGGAATGACGAAAATTAAGGTTTTACCCGCACATTTGCATTGTAATAACCAGCGTTTGCTGAATTAAACACCGACTCGTGAATCGATAAAAATATAATTCCTGTTCTATCTGCTGTATAAATTATTTTATCTCCGGCTTTTTTTATTGTTCCGTTTTGGCTTATTTTAAAAACTAAATTTCCATAAGTAATTTTTTTATCTGTTGGTCCTGGCGCACCATTTAAACCGCCATCGGGTGTATATTTATTTCCAGAAAGGCTTGCTAATGATACTTGCCCGTCTGCATTTATACTTATTTCTTCGCCTTTTTTTACTAATATTCCTGTATTTAGCCAGCCTTCTTCTTTGTTGCCAGAAATGTATCTGTTTGCAAAAACTTTAAATGTGTTGTCTTTAGAAAAACCTTCTTTTGGCTTAATTTTTATATCTATTTGTTCAATATTTGTTCTTGCTATTTTAATTCTTCCATAGCTGGTTTCCAACACTATATGCTCAAAATCATAAGTACCTTCTACTGTGTTTTTACTGTTGTAAAGCAACTCGTCATACAAGTTGTAGTTTTTAGAAACATTGTATTTGGCTAGCATTACTTCGTAAAGTACCTGTACGCTAAGTTCATTATTGTTTTGTTTGTTGCTGCTTTGTAAATATGATTTTATAAAGGGTATTGCGCCTTCATTCATTTTAATTATTTCATCAAAAGCATTATCTCTTTCTTTGCTGTTTCCATTGTCTAGTTTATCTAGCAAATCTAGCAGACGACCTTTATCAAAATTTGAATTTTGCAAGCCAACTTTTATACTATTTACATCGCCTACAGGTATATTTAAATTTCCGTAAGAGGTTTTAAATAATATTTGAGTAATTTCTGTTGTTCCAGTAATTATATCTCCATTTTTGAGATGAAGCGTAAGCACTACGTTTTCTATTTGTGCTTGAGAAAACATTATAAAAGCCAAACAAAAAATAGAGAATAAAAGCCTTTTCATTGAATAAATTTGAGGCAAAGATATTGTTTTTAAATAAAAAATGCTCATCTGTGAACAGACAAGCATTTTTATCTTAAAGCTTTATTTTATTGAACTTTAAAACCTCTACAAACTTCTCTATAGTCAACAATAGAAAATGGAGCGTCTGGAGGAAATAAAAATTTACTATGCCCAACATGAAATATTTCAATAGCTAAAGTTTCTGTATTTATTTCTACACTTAAAGTATCAGGGTCTCCATCTGGAGATCTGTCTAAATAGTTTTCGTAGCGAGCAATATTTTCTTTATATGATTCTACTTTTGACAACCACTCATATACATTTGGTTGCTCTAAAGCTAATTCTAAATCAGTATAATCTCCGTTGTCTCTAATTTCTATTTCAGTAAGAAACTTTCTATTATAAACTGTAGAATCTGAATAACCATTTTGACCTATTTGATATTGAACCAATCGGCAATCTGTTTCATAAATACCACTTGCTTTATCATATAGATATTCCTTTTTACAAGATGTTACTAAGCATAAAAAAGCAATAAAAATTAAATTCTGTTTCATTGTTTAAGACCTTTTAAATAATAATAATTTGATGCCGTATCTGTTAAAATTCTTTTATTGAAATTATTGCCAACATAACATTCAAAAGTTTTTGTTTGTCTATTAAATTTTGCATAACTATCATTTTGACTCATTATTATATAGCTTTTATTTATTTCAATTTCGTCTAAATGAAAATAAGCAATTTTCCTTTTATTTTCAACTATGCTGATATCTATTTTTTTGTTTTTACCTTCACTTAATAGATTAATATTTAATGTAGATTTAATTTTATTAGAATCGCATATATAATATGTACATCTGACTTGAAGTCCATCCACATCATAACTTCCTTCTAACTCGTCTATTGTAGCTTGTTTTGCGCAGCTAAACATTGTTAGTAATACTATAAATTTTCTCATTGTTTCACTCCCTTTAAATAGTAATAATTTGATGCTGTATCTGTTAGAATTCTTTTATTCCAATTGTTGCCATCATAATATTCAAAAATTTTCTCACTTCTGTTATAATTAGCATAAAATTCATTCAATTTCATTATAATTAAATCATTATCTATTTTATCTAATGCCAAAACACCTATATTATCACTCTTTTCAAGAATCTTATCAAATAGTGTAACTCTTATTCTTGTATTTTCATTTTCAAACTGTAACTTTAACAATGATTTAATTTTTGTAGAATCACATCCATAATAAGTACATCTTACTTTATGTCCTTCAACATCATAAGTGCCTTCTAATTCTTTAATGGCATTTTGTTTTTTACAAGAAAAAGCACTTAATGCTAAAATAAATAATAAATACCTCATTTAGTTTCCTTTAATTAACATTTTAGAATCTACATTGCCAAGCTCTTCTATTACTATTCCATATTCACCATCTGGGTCTGTACCAATGTCAAAGTTAATATATTTTTGACCAACATTTATATTTTTTTGAGCTACTACTATATTGGTAATGGGTTCTACTATACTTACTTTTCTTTCAGCAGTACTGTTTTGAATAAGTGCTTCATCCTTTATAGCTATAGTAAATACACCACTTGTTGTATTTGGATATACAGATTCTATTACTCTGTATCCTCCTCTAGAATCATAATGTGATGCAACATATTTTTTTTTATTAAAGTCTGTAGGTACTTTTAAAGGAGATAACTCTTTTTCAACACCTCCTATTTTACTAGTGAAATTTGGGTTGTCAAGAAAATTTTCTATAACATTTTCACTATCAGTTTTGTTGGTTCCAAGGCCATATACAAAAGTGTTACTATCGTAAATTAATTCATTACATAATGCTGGTTTGTAAATTTTATGAAGATTATTTTCTTGATCTACATATATTGCTTCGCCATTGGCAAGTAATTGTATTTGAGATTTTACACGCCCTTCATGTTCTGTATTACCAGCAGCGTTATTACTAATTATTATTGGTTTATAATCCCAAGTATTTGTTATTGAAGACCATTCAAAGTAACGTATTACACCATTGGCTGTCCAACCATTTAAATTGCCTGGGTTTGTATATTCAGTAGTAAAATATAGTCTTTGAGTAGTTTCATCATATTTTAGTAAGTTAATATCATCTTTATCTAGGCTATTGTTCCAGTTTATGGTATTGTTATACCATACACCTCCAGATTTGTAAAAGTTATGTACATGTCCAGTATTGTCGGTATAAAAAACTTGGTTCCCATTGTTTGCTACTTCTAAATTATCGTATACATTATAAAAATAATCATCAACTTCTATATCTTCATGCCAATAACCTGTGTTGCTATTGTATTTATGATATTTCAACTGATTATTTTCGGTGATGTAAAAAATCTTTTTTTCATCTTCACTAATAGCAAAGTTTTCTATTTTGGTATGCGTGCCCTGTGTATATATTTTATTTGGAAATTTATGTTTTTCAAAATAAGGGTTTCCATATGCATCAATGCCTTTTCTTACTACCCACAGATATTTATCTCTAAACCAATATGGCCATATTTGTTTCCTACCTTCATAAGCCATAAGGTCATCGGTAACTATAAAATTGTCGTTTGCTTTTCTACCAGCTTCATTGCTGTTAAATAAAAACTGATTGCTCCAAGAACTGCCATTCCAATAAAAATGCTTTATTCGTCTATTTAAATCGGTAAAAATAATTTCTCCAATTGTTCCAAATTTAGTTGGAACAAATTGATCTTTTATTTTTTGACTATTGTCTATATATGCATTGTACCAATTACCACTAGATTTATAAAAATTTTTTATCTTGTTTTGATTGTCTTTATAGTATATTTTACTTGAACTTTCAATTAATGGGTCGCCTTTTATCTTTTGATTAAATGAATTGAAAATTTCTTCATCTTCCCATCTTGTGTTATTGGTGTTATAAAATACACTACTTAACTCATCTACGTAGTTTCTATAATATATTTTATTGTTAAATAGTTGAGCATTGCCATCTATATCATCTTTTTCAAAATTCATTTTTTCAGATAATAAATTCGGTTCATCTAAATCAAAATAATAACCAGAAGTTGGTTTATATACTTTTACCCAATCTATTAAAAATTCAGTGTTAGGATTAAATTTATGTTCATTAATTATTCTATTAGCATGTAACGTATTACTAGTACTTAATATCATTCTCATTCTTCTCCAATCACAAGTTGGTGAAGAGCCATCTTCGTTTACGTTTCCGTACCAAGTTCTATATTCATTCCCATCAAGATAAAATTTTAATTTGTCTGGTGTCCAAAGCACTGTCCAAGTATGAAATTCATCATAAAAATTTGTATTTGCAGCTTTGTGATAAGTTTTATGCCAAATTATATTCTTATCTGGGTTTATTGCTTTTTGCCCAACAGATGTGTGAAAATCATAATTTTCTGGGCAGGCACTATTATTCCTACAATATTCATCAACTTCAAACACATCAACCTCTGGCGGCCAGCTATTTGCAGGTATCATCCAAAAAGCAGAAGCAAACATCTCGTCAGAAGGTATTTTACATCTAACTTCAAACATACCGTACAACCAGCCTTTTTTATCCTCTTCATTACAACTTTGCTTATTAAAGATTTCTCCAATTGTAGTTTCAATTACAGATGTTGTATACTTTTGTCTATGAACTCTACAATGTTCAACAAATGGTGCTACTTGTTTACAGACATTTACTGGTTCATACTTAGGTAACATACTATTTTTTAAATGTACATATCCATTTGAAAGGCTAACATTATTTTTATTCGTTTTAGCGACAACCCACTCTCTTATTGAAGGATCTATAATAACTTCATACCCAGGGTTTATTATTTTTCCAAAAGAATACTCACCAACTCTCCAGTTTTCTTCCAAATCAGCCATTGTTCCATCAAAATCGTCTCTCCAAACTTCTGTAAATTGAGAGTAATCAATACTACATTGTGCATTAGTATTTAAAACAAAAACAAGTAGCAAAATAAAGCTTAATAATTTTTTCATAATATAGGTTTTAGGTTAATATTAACCTAAATGTAGATAAAATATTTGAAATGGGCAAATTTGCCTATATTTTTCTTTAGGAATTTATTGATTATTGCTATGTGAAGTATCACAAACACAATAAAGGCATAAAACTTTTGGGTCTTAGATTAAAAAATCTAAGAAAGCAGAAGGCTGTTTCTCAAGAGCAACTAGCCAATTTGTGTGATTTTGAAATTAGTCAAATAAGTAGAATAGAAAGAGGTATTATAAATACCAGTATCAGCAGCATTTTTACAATAGCTGAAAAATTAGAAATTTCCCCAAAAGAATTGTTTGATTTTGAAGAAATCCAAGAGTAGCTTTAGAACTACTAATTAGTATAATAAAAACGGTACGAGTTTCCTTATAAATTGATCTTATATCACAATTTTAAAGAATGGCGTGTACTGAGAAAAGTTGTTGTCAATTATTTCACAAACTAAAAGCTGCCTTCACTTTATCTACATAATCTAATCTTTCCCAGGTAAAAGTTTCTACTTCTTTGGTAACAGATTTTCCGTCTGGAGAATGAAATGTAAGGCTTTTCTTTTCAGATTTTCGTCCCATATGACCATAAGCGGCAGTTTCTGAATAAATAGGATTTCTTAATGCTAGACGTTGTTCTATAAAGTATGGTCGCATATCAAAAATATTTTCGACTACTTTGCTTATTTCGCCGTCTGTCATATCTACTTTTGCTGTACCATAAGTTTCTACATTTATACTTGTAGGTTTTGCAACACCTATAGCATAAGAAACTTGTACTAATACTTCTTTACATAAACCTGCTGCTACTAAATTTTTTGCAATATGTCTTGTAGCATAAGCACCAGATCTATCTACTTTACTTGGGTCTTTTCCAGAAAACGCACCACCACCGTGAGCACCTTTTCCGCCATAAGTGTCAACTATAATTTTTCTACCTGTTAAGCCTGTATCTCCGTGCGGACCACCTATTACAAATGTTCCTGTTGGATTTATGTGATAAGTAATTTCATCATTAAATAATGCTTGAATTTTTGCTGGCAATTTAGCAATAACTCTTGGCATTAAAAGTTTTACAATGTCAGATTTTATTTGTGCCAACATTTTATCATCATCAGCTTTTTTGTTTCCTGTGTTTACAAAATCATCGTGCTGTGTAGAAACTACTATGGTGTCTATTCTTTGTGGAACATTATCGTCAGAATATTCAATAGTTACTTGAGATTTTGCATCTGGACGTAAATATTTTATATCTGTCAATTCTCTTCGCATTTCTGCAAGTTCTATCAAAATTAAATGCGACAAATCTAATGCCAAAGGCATATAGTTTTCTGTTTCGTCTGTTGCGTAGCCAAACATCATTCCTTGGTCTCCAGCACCTTGGTCTTCTGGGTTTGCTCTTTCTACGCCTTGGTTAATGTCTTCAGACTGTTCGTGAATTGCAGAAAATACACCGCAAGAATTTCCGTCAAACATATATTCACTTTTGGTGTAACCTATTTTATTGATTACATCTCTAGCTATTTTTTGAACGTCTAAATATGTATCAGATTTTACTTCGCCAGCCAATACTACTTGCCCTGTGGTAACCAAAGTTTCACATGCTACTTTTGAATTTGGATCGAAAGCCAAAAAGTTATCAATTAATGCATCAGAAATTTGATCTGATACTTTATCTGGGTGCCCTTCTGAAACCGACTCTGATGTAAATAAATATGCCATAATACTATTTGTTATTTTTTAAGAAAATCAAAAATACGTTTTTGAAATACTTTTTGTGAAACTTTATTGCGTTTATTTAATATTACAGTGAAAAATCTTTTCGTTTTCAAGAAAACCTTCCAATCTATCGCCTATTTCTATTTTACCAACGCCAGCAGGTGTGCCAGTATATATGTAATCGCCTTGGTGAATTAAAAAATACTTTGATAAATGACTTATTAGCTTCGAAAAGTTGAAAATCATATCTTTTGTATTGCCCGTTTGTACTTTTACTTGGTTTTTTGTTAAATGAAAATTGATGTTTTCTAGATTTTCAAATTTTTCTACTGGTACAAAATCGCCTATAACGGCAGAACCATTAAATCCTTTAGCAATTTCCCAAGGGTGACCTTTTTCTTTGAGTTTTTGTTGAATATCTCTTGCCGTAAAATCTATTCCAAGACCTATTTCTTTGATATAATTTGGTGCAAACCTTTCTGCAATATTTTTTCCATTTTTTCCTATTTTAAGTACTATTTCACACTCATAATGTATGTTTTCAGAAAAGTCTGGATGATAAAATGGTTTATTGTTAATTAAAAGAGCCGTTGGAGGTTTCATAAAAATGAGCGGTTCTTTTGGTACTACATTTCCTAACTCTTTGGCGTGATCTACATAATTTCTTCCTATACAAAATATTTTCATTTTGCAAATTTAGGGAATTTAGTGAAGTTGCTATTAGTTTAGAAATATGTATTTACAGCAAATTCAAATTGTTCGATAAATATTTTTTTGAAACTAGCTATATTGTTTTGCTCGTAAAATAGTAACATTGCTTTTTTGTATTCTATAGAATCTACCGTTCTAAAAGATAAAGGACAGTAATTTTCATTCATTAAAAGCGCATTGCTTACTATTCTTGCGGTTCGTTTATTACCGTCCATAAAAGCTTGAATATAAGAAATCAAAACAAGTGTTAAAAGTGCTTTTTCAAAAACATTTTCTTTTTTGTTGATGACTTCGCAGCTTAGTTTTAAGGCTTCTTTTATTTGAAATTCATTTTCTAATGGTCTATAATTTGTTCCCGAAATACCCACTCTACGCTTTCTTAAATTTCTTTCTATTTGTAGTTCTTTTACTAAAACACTATGAATATCTTCTATTTTTGAAACAGAAAGTGGACTTAAATAATCTTTGTTTTCTATCAAAAAATCTATAGCATCTTTATGATTCAAAAGCATTACTGCTTCTTCTTTTGTTTTTCCAGAAGCCGTTAACTTTTCTTTAAGTAATCTTTCAGTTTCTAAAAGTGAGTAGGTATTTCCTTCTATTTGAGAAGATTTCCAACTCAAATCTATAGCCAATCTATCTAATTCTTTGTTGTACTCGTTTGGTGTAAGTTGAGAAATGTTAGAAAGATATTTTTTGTGTAAAACATCTAAATTATTTAATTCTTCTTTGGTAAAAACATTATTTCGACTTAAAGTTTCGCTTATAATTTCAAAATTAAATTGTTTTTTGATTTTTCTTTCGTCAATTTCTTTTTGATAATATTGTTCTATATTAATTGGTCTAATTACTTCATAAATAGCAGAAATATTATATTTCGTTCCTTTCCCTTTTCCCTTGTTTTCTATATAATTCTCATTAACTAGTTTGGTTAATATACGTTTTAAAGTAGCATAACTAAAATCAATACTTATCTGCTCAAAAATTTCCTTTGATGAAAGTTTTGCCCTGTTTTTTAATATATTAATGACTTCCTGTTCTCTTTTGTCCAACATTTTATCTATTTCTAGCTCATAAAAATACATTTTCTGGCTCAAAAAAGATTAAAATGAGCTTTATTTGATATTATAATGAGCTACAAATATTATTTTATATCTTTGAAAAAACTAAAAATGACTAAAGAAGAAGAATATTATCACAAAATAGCATCTGCAATATCTGGAGCAGAAAAAAGCCAAATGTTTGGAAAACCTTGTTATAAAATCAATAAAAAAGCTTTTTGTTGTTTCTTCGAAAATGAAATGGTTTTTAAATTAAAGTTTAATAGTGAATTGTATCAAGAAGCATTAAGCCTTGATGGCACCAAATTATTTGATCCATCTGGGAAAGGTAGAGCAATGAAAGAATGGGTTCAGGTTTCTTTTGAATATGTTGAATTTTGGGAGAAGTTTGCAGATAGCGCTGTTGAATATTTGAAATCTTAAAAAAAGGTGTTTACTGCTAATTCGTATTGTTTTTTTGTAGTTGGAATCTTTAACAATTATAATAGTTAATCTTATGGCAAGGATGCCAACAAGAGGAAAACTTAATCTACCAAAGCACTTTCTATAATTGAAAAAGTTTTATTTTCAGAATCAATTTCTGCATTAATTCCATAAGGAATGGTAAAAGTAGGACAAGTATGACCGAAATCCATTCCAGTTACAATTGGTAAATTATTTAAACCTTCTTCTTCTCGAATTACTTTCAATAAAATATCGTCATATTCTTTCCAATGCAAATTATCATAAGGTCTTCCTAAAATAAGTCCATTGATATTTTTTAAAATTCCTGAAGCCGCATAGTTTCTAATAATCCATCTAAAATTATCGAGAGACATTTTTACTTCAGAAGTTTCTAAAAACATTGTTTTCCCTTTCCAATCTTCTGGCGAAACCCAAAAAGCGGTATCTTTTAAAAACTCTAATACATCTAAACAGCCACCTAAGAGTTTACCTTCAATTTTTCCTTTGCCTTGCAAGAACCGCCAGCCAGTATTTGCTTGTAATGTTCTTGAGATTGATTGATTTTTATGGTTAAACCAATCCAGATGTTCAGAAGTCCAACCAGCGGTGTTTTGTTTAATTTCTCCTTGAGCTTTTGAAGAAAAAAGTGTGTTTTTTATGTCTTGAATTTGATATGGATGCATTTCGTTATTTTCTGCAAAACCAACCAGCGTTGAAGTGCCATAAAAAGAAGTAACGCCTGCTTTGTAAAAACAAAAATGAGAAATAGTAGAATCAGAAAATCCCATAAATATTTTAGGATTGTTTTTAATAATATCTAAATCTATAAATGGCAAAGTTCTAATACTATCTTCTCCACCAATATTGCTAATTATTGCTTTGATAGAATCGTCAGCTAAAGCTTCCATTAAATCTTCTGCTCTTGCTTGTGGGTTTTTATAAATCCAATCGGCAGATTTTAAAGCATTTTTAGTTTCTACAACTTCCAGCCCAAAGTTTTCTTGAATTTGTTTCTTGGCCGTTTGGTAACGTAAAGGCAATTCGCCAGCGCCACCCCAAGAAAGTGAAATCGTTGCTACTTTGTCGCCTTTTTGAAGTTTTTTTGGTTTTTGCATTTTGTGAAAATAGCATTATTAAAGTTTTAAAAACAACTAGTATGTAATTTTCACAGAGCCAATATCTTTTTCACTTCTTTTTTTACAGCATTTTGCTTTAACATTGTCTCTAAATTTTCTTTAATTTTAAAAGGAATTTCAGTTTGTGTTTTATTGATAATTTCATAATAGAAATGAAGTATATTTTTAAAACTTTTAGGCAAATTTTCAGGGTTTATTTTTGTCAAAATTTCTTGAAGTGTTTGGTGTAAAACATCATTATATGTTCCGCCCATTTGGTTGAGCTGTTCAAACTGTTCACTCACTCTTTTTATAGGAAAAGGATGATGTTCATTGCTTAACATTTGGCTTACATACTTTGTAAATAAATTCAAATCTAAGTATTTTCTTTCTATCAATTCCAATAGCCATTCTAAAGCGGTACTTCTTACTGTTGTGTTTCCTGCAAAAAGACTCAAACACAAAAACATCATTCCGTTTTGTGCTAACGGCAAAGGGTTTTTAATACTTTCTAGAAGCGTAGCCATAGTAGATTTCGATTCTCTTGCTTCCATTTCAGATAAGTAATTATAGTTTTTTAAAATCAAAGAAAGATATAAAGGCTCTAAGTAATATCCGTTTTTTAAAAACCAATGCGAAGCATCTGCAATAATAAATTCATAATTTAATAAATAGTAAGCAAAGTGATTTACCTCAACTTTTTTCTCATAGTCATTAGTGAAATCTATTTCAAAATCTATTTTTGCCCATTTATAGCTACTGCTATCAGAATATCGCATTCCAAATTTAAAAATATCTTTAGTTTTAGCTGTCCACCAATCGGCTTTTTTTGTTAAGAAAAAATCTATGGCTTGCGTGCTTTTATCTTGGTTTTTGATAATAAATGCAGCGAACCAAATATTTTCTAATTGCTTTATTTTTTTAGGATTAAAACTTGTTTTTTCATCTAAAATATAACTTAAAACATCTCTGTATTCCGACTTATATTCTTTCGCTTTTTTATATTTAGACCATTTATTTAATCTGCAAATTGCTAAATTAAAATCAGATTCGTTTATAGCGATTTTGTTTTGCTCATAAACATAAAGTCTTTCAAAAAACACATCAATATCTATATAGCCATTGGTGTGTGTTGGTGTGCTGAGTAGCGTTGCTTTTTCTTTATTACGTATTTTTTGAGCTACAAAGTTTAATGTACCCAAAAGTTTATAAAAACCTAAAAACCTTGTTTTGGTGTAGTCGTGTAAATACTTTCCTGTGCCTTTTTTTGTGGTCCAATTAGTAATTTCTTCTGCTATTGTTAATTCCTTATCATCTAACCAAATACACATTATTTTAGCTACAAATATATGATGCACACCTTCCCTTGCAGTAGCTTCTATATGCATACTTTCGGTCATTCTTCTTGCCATTTTTAAGGCAGAACCTAATGCTTTTTTCTGTGTGTCTTTTATGTGGTAAAACCTTAAAAGCGCTTCTAGAAACAATTCATAATCTAATGCATCTTGACTTTTTAAAACTTTAGAACACAGAAAAATAAAGTCTTCTTCTTTTTCAATATAATTTAGTTTTTCTAAATTTTGAATGGGTTCTGGTGTGTATTTTTCTTGTACATAAGTTTCATAAGCATTTTCCAACTCTAAATTTTCTCCAGAAAGCAAAAAAGCTAAAGCAGATTTTGTTTCGCTATGCATTGTGCTTATAAACGGATCTAAAGCATCGCTAATTTCTTCATTTTTTGTTTTTAAAAGGCTAAATATTTTCACCGCTTCTGCTTGAATACTATTTTCTTCTTGCAAAAAAATAGGCGCTAAGTTTAGACAGGTTTTTTCTAGTTTTTTATCATCTTTTTTCAGTTTTTTATACAACATTCCTAAAGCTAATTTTAAACCACCATTAAATTTTTTACGATAAACTATTCCATCTAATGAGTCTATAAAAAAAGACCAATCAAAAGTTTTTTCAGTAGAAATTTGTTTGAGTATTTTTAAACTATAGTTACTAACCAAATTGACATCATTATGCAATAATTCTATAAGCTGTGCTTGGCAAGCTAGGTTTTCTTCTTTCGTAAACTTGAGTCTGTCGTATACATTTTTTACCCAAGACTGAGTGCTTTGCTTTAAAGTAGGATTGTTAAAAGCTTCAAATATTTTTTGTTGCACTTTTGCTTTATCTAAAGTATTTTCTTTTACTAAATGTAAAATAATAGCACCAATATTTAAGTCCCGTTCTAAATAAAAAGCGCCATCTACTTTCAGTTCCATTTCAAAAACTGCCATTAAAATATCTAAGGTAAAATCATCTTTAGGGAAAATTTTGTCTAGCTTTTTTGCATATTCAGCATTTAACTCACCTTTAAAATGACCACCGTGCCAAACATTAAAACGAATTAAACAAGCTATAAATATTTGCCTATCAAAAGGAACTTTTCCTTTTTCATACAAAGCTTTAATAACGGTATATGGAATTCTAGTCAAAAAACTTTCAGGACTAGCTATGTCTGCTTTTATTTCTTTGTATCTTTTTTCAGGTTTTTCTAAATCGTAAAAAGATAGAATTTCACTTAATTCAATTTCACTTAATTTTTCTAGTTCTAAACCAATTTCTTTTAAATCTAATACAGATTGACAACTTAACCTTACTAAAGAAAGCATTGTTCTTTGAATAGAGGAAATAGTATTCGTTTCTTTACTATATGCTTTTTCATATTCAAAAAGTAAATTTCTATCTTGCCAACTAAAACTAAAAATCCATTTAGAAATTCCTTTTATCTCTTCTTTTGCTAATTTTTCTTCAAACTTTTTTACAATGTCACTCATAATTCTAATTCTTCTATTATTTTTTCTATTTCTGACTGTTCTTTATTTTTTAGAATTTTTCCTACCAAAATATGTTTACAATCTCCTCTGTTATTTTGATGGCTTGCATACCAAGTGCAAGTACATTTCGAGTCATTTTTTGATAGTACTATTTTATGAAAATGACCGCTTCCTTTTACTTCAATTTCCTTGTTTTTAAGCAACCATTTATAGTCGCCTTTTTTTATAATTTTTAGTGCATTTTTATATCTAGGATTCAGGCTTTCTATTCTACTCATTTTAAAAGGCAACTTTCTATAATAGTAAACTTGGTCTGTAAGGTCAAAGCCCAATAAACCCATAGAAGCCAATCTTGTAGCTACGTTTTTAAAGTCTTGCTCAGATAAATCTTTTAGAAATTTATCTTTTAAACTAAATTCTTCATTGATTTTAGCAAAATTATCTAGTTGGTCTAGCCAAGCTTCAGGAACATCTTCAATTAAATTGCTCAATGCACTTCCTTCGCCCGAAAAACCTCTCCAAAAACTTCTAGAAAGCATCAAAGTAAAACGCATATTTTTCATCTGAAACTGAAATGCTGTTGCGTTTTCAGATTTCATATCATAAATAGTTAATGAATCTGCTAAATTTGCTAAACCTTCAAGCAGTCTTAACCTGTGCACACCGCCAATACAAATACTTTTGTTTGATTTCACAGGCGATAAATTTGGTCTGTTTGCTCTAAGACTTAAAAAATAATCGTCATTGATACTTCCTTTTGGAATGCTTCTAAAAAGTAATTGTATTTGTAGTTTATTGAAATGTAAAGTTGGTTTCATTTCTGAAGCCAAAACCTGAACAGTTGCCATTCCTTTTATCCATCTTAGAGGTAAAGAAACTTTCTTTTCTACCACACTTTTATTGTCTTTTTGGAGAACGAATTCTTTTTTCCCGATAGAAAAAAATACTTCTTCATTTTTTCTAATTTTGCTTAATGCAGAAATCATTTCGGTGTTAAAATCTACATTAGTAGTTCCTTGTTGTAAAAACTCGCCATCTAATGCTTCAGGCAGTAAATCTACTTTTGCATAAACGCTACAGCAAGAAGAAAAAGCTTCTAGTCGCAGTTTATTTCCGCCTGCTGTAATTACAGGATCTCTAAGCGAACTGCCCAAAGGCATAAAATTTGCCGATACCACTTTAGAAAGCGTTAATAAACTTCTAGCAACTAAATAAGGGTTTTTAAGTTTGCCCCAAAAAAAACAAGGCATTGCTTTTTCGGAATATTGTTCATTGAAATGAGAGAGGAATAGCCTACTTTCTTCTGCTGTTTTTTCTAAACTTGAAGCTTGTGCGTATTGATATGAAACATCCATAATTTTAGTTTGATATATTCTGTTAATATAGGTTTTATACTAGCAACAAATTTTTTTAATAGTTTTAATTTGAATCATCTTATTACTTTCTGTTCAAATCAGATATCAATAAAGGGTTTTCTTTTTTTAACCTATCCAGCAACTTTTTAGTTTCTGTAGTTTTAGGGTTTTGTTTCAATTGTTCATATTCTTTTGTAGTAATACCTACCATTTGTAAAAACTGAACTTTGCCATTTGGTGTTTTTATTGTACCCATTTCTGGGTCTTCAACAAATGCAATTGCTGTAATATCGGTCTCTGTGTTTAATCTAATAGGACCATTTGCAGGAATAAAATGATACTCTTCAAACCATTTTTTACTTGAAAAAACATATTTAGCAAGATTTTGCATTAAAGAAATTACCCATTTTGGCTCTTCTGTATCTCCATCGAATGGAATGAGTCTAAATGTAAATTCAAATCCCCAGCCACTATAATCTTCTTCACAGTTTTTCAAATCATAGTATAAACTTGACATTCCATAAGATACAAAATGGTAGTGCTCTTTTTGATTTTTGCTTTTATAAATACTTACGCCATCTAAAGGGTCTTCACCACCAAGCATATATTTTATTAGAGTTCCATAGTGTTTAGGTTCTTGGTTTGGGTACAATTTCGCTAAAGATTTATCTATACTAAACCAACCAACGGCTTCATCTTCTACAAATTTATTTTTATACTCTTCTTTTTTCATTATTATAATACCTTTTTAACAAATTTGTTAGTGCTCTAATTTTAAAGAATCACCTTCTAAAAAAATAGCTTTTGATTGTGTGATCTTAATTTTTTGTTCAGCAGAAAAACCAATAGTTTCTCCATCTTTTAAGAATACATTTGACCCAATGACATAATCTAAAATTTGAAGCAAAAATTCATATAAATCGTTACTGCTTAGAGAACTTTCTATTACTTCTATTTCAGTTTTATTAAATGCCTCCAAACCATAAGTATAAACACTGTTAGTTTTTTCATTGTTTACAATACCTATGTATACCCATAATTGAATAGGCAACATATCTTCTTTTAAAAAATCAGCAAAATCAAGGTATAATGCTTTAGGCAATAAAAGTGTTTGATTTCCTTTGTAAATACCAAGCGAATTTGTGGTTGTACGCAAGATAGAAGCATTTAACTTAGTGAAGATTTTAAATCTTTCTACCACATCAGTTTCGCTAGCCAATACTGATACAATGGCATGATTGGTCATTGTTTTTAAATCTTCTGAAGCTTCTTTCCATAAATAATTATAAGCATAAATATCTTCTAATTCTTCTTTTGGTAAAGGAACCGGCATTATGGCAACTGCCACAGATTCACCATTTATATCAAATGTAGCTACTTCATCATTACCAGACACTTCGCTAATGTCTAAATGCCAGTAAGTTTTTAAATCATTAATTAATGCATCTAACGAAAATTTTTCGTTGGAGTTAAACATTGGCATCGAGAGCAATAAGTTATTTTGTTTTGGTACTTCTGGTTTGCTGTCTTTCTTTTTAAATAGGTCAAAAAATCCCATAATATTGTTTTAGTTTTTCTTAATTTTTTTGTGCACTTATTCTTTAGTCTCATTCTTATTAAAATTGGCAATAAAGCCAACCAAGATTCAATTCTTTTGAAGATAAAAATAGCAATAATGTGTATTCTTTTGTTTTTAATTGATATTTACTAGAATACATTTGATAATTGGTCTGCAATAACTAAGAATAAAAAATTTAATACGAATACCGCAACCTCAAATTCACAGAATTACCCAAATTTTTATACACTCGTTGTTGGGCAAAGAAAGTCTGAACCGTCATATCTATATCCCAATTTTCTTTGATGGAATAACTAACTGTTGGTATTATCATCCATAAATGAACACCTGTACCATAAACAGAAACCAAACTCACATTCCAAGCTGGTCCAAAGGCTTTGGAAACTTGACCCATAAAAGTATATTTGGTTGGCATTAAGTTTTTGGCAGAAATTTCTTGACCAAACAAATTTAATAATGAAAAGCCACTAATATATTTTGAAACACCTTCGCTATTGTACAAAAAACCAACATTGGCATAGTAACCGTCTTTAAAAGAATAATCTAAACCAAGTGTTCCTGTAAATACACCTCTAGATTTTGAAAAACGTCTTCTATTGTGAAAATAAGTTGCTTCTCCTTTAAAACCTGCATCTTTTATATTTCCAGCCCAACCCAAACCTAATGCTAAATCTGTGTTGTAGTTTCCACCTAATATTTGAAAATCATAATTCCACTTGTTGAATTTATACATTAAAGCTATAATAGATTCGTCAAGCGTTTTTTCTGGTTGGTAAGCAAATTCTATGCTTGAAGAAAAGTTTGGAAAGTAACTAATTCTTACGGCATCGGTTCCTGGTCTTTCTTCATAGTCGAAGTCTAAAAAGTTGTAGGCGTTAAACAAATCGTTAGGGTTCCAAAGGTTTGAAATTCCCCAATTGATTCTTTGTCGTCCTAATTTTACATCAAATTTCCCTTTATAGAAATTTACAAATAATCTATCTATTGTAGTATTTAAAATAAAAGCTTTTTGGTTTACAATATTCCAAGACATATCTATAATTCCATTGTCTTTGTCTATTTGTTGAGCATACAATGGGTTCAGCTTCATTGTTTCGCCATAAAAAGCACGGTTTCTAATTCCTGCTTGTATTTCGAAGTGATTTCCTAAATATGCTTTTAAGTTTATTCTATTGTGCAATAAATTATCGTTCAATAAATCGTCTGCATTGGTAAATGAAGAGGTATTCAAATACTTTACATAACCAGAAACGTCTATAATATCTTTAAACTTCTTTTTTGTTTTAGCTTTTTCTTTTTGGCTATACAAACTCATTGGTAAAGCAAAAAGTAATATAAAAATAAATGTTTTTTGTTGCGTGAAGACACGAAACAAGGTGTTTTTACTTCTTTTCATCAGAAACAACTTTTCCATCTACTAAAGTTATAACTCTTGTTGCTCTATCTATAACTCGCTGATCGTGAGTAGAAAATATAAAGGTAATACCTTCTTCTTCGTTTAGTTTTTTCATTAAATCTAAAAGATTTTCTGCTGTTTTAGAGTCTAAGTTTGCTGTTGGTTCGTCTGCTAAAATAAATTTAGGCTTTGAAGCTAAAGCTCTTGCTACAGCTACACGTTGCTGCTGCCCTCCACTTAATTGTGCTGGTCTTTTATGTTCTTGACCTTCCAAACCTACTTCTGCCAAAAGATCTTTTACTCTTTGATTTCGTTCTGCTTCTGGTTTGTTTTGAAGCAACATGATAAACTCTGTATTTTCTTGAGCAGATAGTACTGGTATTAGATTATAACTTTGGAATACAAAACCGATATTCTTTAGTCTAAAATCTATCATTTCATTGTCTGATAAGTTTTTTAAAGTTGTTCCGCCAACAGAAATTTCTCCAGATGTTGGTCTGTCTAAGCCACCAACCATATTTAAAAAAGTTGTTTTTCCAGAACCTGAAGGGCCGACAACGGCTGTAAACTCATTGTCTTCAAAATCTATGCTTACATCATTTACTGCTTTTACAGGAACTACGCCTTCATATACTTTTGTTAAATTTTTTGCTTCTATTACTTTCATGTTTTAATGCTTTAATGCTTCAATGCTTCAATGACTCAATGATTCAAGGAGAGAATGAGAGAATGGATCACTTCTGCAATTTTATAATTATTTTATAACCATTTAAGGCTTGTTAGTTTGTTTTTTTGTTTAATGCCTGTCGGGAAGTTTACCAGTCATTAATACCAAGTATTGGAGACGCTAGCAATAATAAGCCTGTCAAAAACTCTTTCATTGAAATATCTTCTATTGTAT
>CAKZQD010000103.1 GCA_937139485.1 uncultured Bacteroidota bacterium
GGTTTCGGCTTTGAATCACACTCCACAGTATTTTAGCTACAATTTAACCAATGCACAAATAAAAATTGTAGATTTTAAGCTTAAAATAGTGTCATCTTATGCAGTAGATTCAGCTTTGGTTATAGGTATAAAAACTGAAGAAGAAGGCTACCGAGAAGGTGAACAAATGCTTGAAATAGAAGTTCGTGAAGCGGCTTTGCCTTCGCCAACAAATGATATTTCTTCATTTTTAGAAGGGCAAGCTTTTATTCAAAAAAACAACGAATTAAGTACCGCTTATGCTGTAAGAGGCGGAAATTTTGATGAAAACTTAGTTTACGTAAATGATTTTGAAGTTTATAGACCGTTTCTTATTCGTTCTGGACAGCAGGAAGGACTGAGTTTTGTAAACCCAGATATGGTAGATAAAATTGCATTTTCTGCAGGTGGTTTTCAAAGTAAATATGGCGACAAACTATCTTCGGTTTTAGATGTAAAATACAAACGACCAAGAAAATTTGGTGGTAGCGTTTCTGCAAGTTTGCTCGGTGCCAATGTGCAACTAGAAGGTACAGATAAATCTCGAAACTTTACTTTTGCCGTTGGCGCAAGATACAAAACGAGTAGGCTTTTGCTAGGTGCTTTAGACGTAAATGGTCAATATCAACCAACATTTGTAGATGTTCAAGGTTTTTTTACCTATAATATAACTGAAAATTTTTATTTAGAATACATTAGCAATTTTGCTTTAAACCAATTCGATTTTATTCCAGAAGACAGAACTACAGATTTTGGTTTAGTAAATTTTCAAAACAGATTTACTGTATTTTATGATAATGGTAGTAAAGAAAATGACAGGTATTATTCTTTAATGAATGGTTTGGCAGCAGTTTATAAACCTATTGATAAAATGGAGCTTAAATTTTTGGCTTCTGCTTACAACATGACAGAATATGAACGCTTTGATTTACTTGGAGAATACCAACTAGGCGAAGTAGAATCTGACCCAGCTAGTGAAAACCTAGGTCAGGTAAAAAATGTAATTGGTTCTGGTGCTTTTCATGACTGGGCAAGAAACTCATTATTTACAGATGTATATAGTGCCGCACATAAAGGGAAATATGAAATTAAAAAACACAAAATAAATTGGGGCTTAACATATAAATACGAAATAATTCAGGATAAACTCAGCGAATGGCAAAGAGTAGATTCTTCTGGATACAACCTAGAACATAGCGAAGAAAAAATAGAACTATACCGTGTTTTAAAACCCGATGAATTTAAACTAAATTCTAACCGTTTTTCTGGTTACTTGCAAGATACTTGGAGTATTGGCGACACCAACAAACTAAGTATAAATTATGGTGTTCGTTTTCAATATTGGGACATTAATAAAAAATTTATCCTAACGCCAAGAGCACAAGTGCTTTATAAACCAAAAGTTAAAAATGGTCATTTAGAGCTTAAATTTGCTGGTGGATTATATTACCAACAAGCTTTTTACAGAGAAATGAGAAATTTTGAAGGTGTTGTAAATACTGATTTAAAACCACAAAAATCTGCTCATTTTATAGCTGGTGTAGATTATTCTTTTAAAGCATGGAAAAGAAAATTTAGGTTTATTACAGAAACTTATTACAAATATTTATGGGATATTGTACCTTATAAATACGATAATGTACTTATTAGATATTATGGCGAAAACAATTCTAAAGGATATGCCGCTGGTGTAGATTTTAGATTAAATGGACAATTGGCAGAAGGACTAGAAAGTTGGGTTACGCTATCTTTTATGAGTACAGAAGAAGATATTTTAGATGATTTTTATACAGAATATACTGTTGAAAAATCTAAAATTGAAGCTGGTGGAGAAATTATATCCGAAAAATTAGATACAACTAATATAGAAAACGTTTTTCCTGGTTACATAGCAAGACCTTCCGACCAAAGAGTACGCTTTGCCTTGTTTTTCCAAGATTACATTCCTAAATTTCCTTATGTAAAAGTACATTTAAACTTAGTTATTGCTACTGGTTTACCTTTTGGCCCGCCAGATACAGAACGTTATCAAGATAAATTTAGAGCAACGCCATACAGAAGATTTGATATAGGTTTTTCGGCTTCTTTATATAATAAAAAAATACGCCTCAAAAAAAATAAACCAATTAAAAAAGGTTTAAAACATTTAGAAAATGTGTGGTTTTCTTTTGAAGTATTTAATCTTTTTGCTATAAAAAACATAGCAAACTACACTTGGGTAGATGCTTATGATGTAAGAACGCAAAGTTTAGGAAAATATGCCATTCCAAATTACTTAACAGATAGAAGATTTAATGCCAAACTGCAGGTAAACTTTTAAACCAAATTGCTGGCTTAATTTTTGATTAAATTTATTGCAATGAAGTATTACTTAACAATTTTATTTTTTACCATTTTGTTTTCAAATATTAAGGCTCAAGAACTTGGTGTATTTGAAGACGGAATGAAACGCTTTTATATTTTTGACAAAGATCATTTTATAAAAGCCGAGCATTTACCCGTAAAACAATATTGGGTTGGTAAAAAATACATTGCTTACATAAATAACCAAGGTAGATTTATAATGTACTACCAAGGTAAAAAGCACGAAATAACATTAGCAAAAGTTGTTGTAAAAGCAACCGACCATTATTTGGTATACTTTGTAGATGAGCAAGTTTGGCTTTTTAATGGCAATACTATAAAACTATTAGATCCTTGGATAAAATCTGAAAAACTAGAAGGCGATATTAGAAAGTTTCCAAGTTTTGCACTTTCAGATAGTATTATTGGTTTCACAAACTCTTTTGAAAGATTTATAGTAGCCGAAAAAGGTCAAAAAAAAGAAATAGAACTTTGGGATGTAAATAAGCTTAGAGCAGGCGAAAACATAATGGCTTATGTAGACAATAATGATGTTTTTAGAGCATATTATAAAGGTGAACGTTTTTTTATTGAAGATAGGATTCCTAAATCTTTTGTGCCAAAAACTGATATTATTGCTTATGTAGACGACTTTGGAACCTTTAAAGTTTGGTATAAAGATGAAGTAATAGAACTACAAGAAATTGTTCCAAGTAGATATTATACTGGCGATAAAATGGTAGCATACTTAGATGACATGCAAAATTTTGTTTGATTTTACGATGGTAAAATGTATGATATTTTGCCATATATGCCAGATAGGATAATTATGAAGCACAATGTTTTAGTATACAATGACAATAGAGGTTTTTTACACGCTTTTTATAATGGAAAAGATACAAGAATAGCAGCTTATAATCCCAAAAAGGTAGCAGTAAGAGATGACATGGTTGTTTTTCAAGACTTAGATGGTTATGTAAAAGCATTTTATAAAGGAAAAATAATTCCTATTAGTAAAGAAATTGCATTTGAATTTGAAGTTTTTAACCAAACAGTTATTTACAAAACAAATGAATACACTTGGAAAGCTTATTATAATGGTAAGACTTATGAGTATTTGCCATAGGTTTTAATCTAAAATTATGATTGAGTTTATAATTATTGTGTTTATAAAACTGATTTTTATCTCAATATTTTTTGGTTATATATATTTATGGAATCGTTTTGTAGTAAAAAATATTGTTAATAAAACTTTTGGAACAGATGAGAATCTTTTTCTTTTTTTATTTCAAGGAGTATTTTGGTTTGGTGCAATAATGCGCTCTTATGCAATTCTGATGAAACAAATCCTTTAATATACTCGCTTGTTGGTGCTTATCACCAACAAGCGAGTAAAATAAGATTGATTAAATTCGAACAACACAGCTCCAACTCCTCTCAAGAGGAGAATATACTTCGCAAAAATATCGAAGAACAATAAAACAAGTCAAAAAAAGCTGAAGACTGAGTTTTTTATCCGAACAACACACCTCTACTCCTCTCAAGAGGAGAACTGTCCGAACCTTTAAAAAATCGAACTAAACTCTTCTAATACTATATGTCATTTACCTGATGATTTGTAGTTAACATTCTCAAACTTATCTCACCACAATAGTTCCAGCACCAGAATAAGAATGATACTCACCATTATACATGGCATCTGCACCTACTGGTCCCATTTTAAATGTACCTTTTGAAACTACTCGAACTACGTAATAGTAATCTTGAGAATTGTTATTATATCTTTTTCTAATATCGTCAAACATATTTATTCTATCATCTCTTACATCTAAATAATCTGGACTTGTTTGGTTTTTTATCCATTCTGTTCCAGGAATTTCGTCTGTTCTTGGGTTTTCTATTTCAAAACAAGCTGGCAATATATCTGTAATGGCAACGTTTTCTATAGTTTTATCATAAGTAGATGTTACAGACAACTTAACTACTACCAAATCATTAACTTTAAATTTGTTTCCATAAATAATGTTTCCATACCTATCGTAAAATGTTTTTCTAACAGCTAAGTAATTATCTACTTCTTTATATTTTCCAGTTTTGCTAATACCTTCCACTTCCCAGAAATAATATAAATTTCCAGCACCTTTTACATCAAGGCTTACTTTAGCATCTACAATATCTTTAGTACTCAATTTTAATACGCCTTTGCTATAGTTTGTTATCTTTTTTCCTCCTGAACTTACAGTTGCAGCAATTGTAGATTCATTTATTTTTTTAGAAATTTTACCTAGAGCCAAAAGAGAAAAAATTCTTTCTTGGGTATTCATATATCTATTTTCTTTTAAGTTTTTAGATATGTGCATTGCCATTACAGGTACTTGATCATTTTGTGGATCTATTTCTAAAAGTGCATTTAATGCTATGGCCTCATCTCTTAAAGGAGAATAAAAACTACCACCAAATTGTTTTTGAGGATTTTCGTTTTTAAAAGCTACTGGTAAAAGTTCTTTTGCTTTAGATTTATCGCCAGAAAGGGCAAAAGCAGCAGATAATAAATACTTTGCATCTTCTGAAAGCAATTCTGGTTTAGATTTGTAATAATTCATAAGACTTGCATCAGATTTTCCTACAAGAGCCAAAACATATAAACTATACGCTACAGATCTTGGCGCAATATATCTAGACTGTCCGCTACCGTAATAATAGTTTTTGGTTTCTTTACTTTTCAATCTATTTTTTAAATACGACAACGAATTATCTATAAATGACTGATCAATACTGTAACCAGCTTTTTTTGCTTCAATGGCAAAATGAGCAGCATAAGCAGAAATCCACCAAGAATAATTTGAACTTCCGTTCCACATTCCTATTCCTCCATTATATGCTTGACGCATTTTTAGCTTTGTAATAGCTGCATTTATATTATTTCTAATATCATTTGCTTGTGAAATATCGTTATACATTGTTTTAGAAATATCTGCAAAGTATAGTTGCGGAAAAGCTGCTGAAATAGTTTGCTCTGAACAGCCATAAGGATAACGTACCAAATAATCTAAATCTTTTGCAAATTCAATCATCGGATTGTTTCCAATTATTAATTTATAATCAACACTTTTTTTAATAAAATCTTCATTTGTTAAATCAATAACTTTTTTTGTTCCTGCAACTATAGTTCCCGAACCTGTTTCTTTAAGTAGTGAAGTAGCTGGGCGTATAGTAATGTCTGTTACTTCTACAAAATCTTCTCCTAGTGCATTGCTTGAAATTGTAATTTTTCCATTCCCAATTTCATTTTCTACATATACAGTAAAGCTAACTTGCTGCTCGCCTTTACTATCTATACTAGAACTTATTTTTGAAGATGATACTACTTTTAAAGGTCCAGTTACATTAATATTAGTTTTAGCATTTGTAGATTTTTTTGTAGTATTTGTTAGTGTTGTTGTAATAATAGCAGTATCGCCAGGACTAAAAAATCTTGGTATTGAAGAACTCAAAATTAATGGATCTGCTACAATAATATCTGCTTCTGCATTTCCAAAAGAGCTTCCTTTGTGTGCAACAGCCATTACTCTTAAACTTCCAGAAAACTGTGGAATATCTACTTCAAAACTCGTTTCTCCGCTTCCATTGGTTTCTACTATTCCACTCCAAAAAGAAACTAATTTTACTCTATCGTTTTGCATAGGGTTTACACGTTTACTCAAGTCAAATCCTTCATCTCCTGCGCCTGCATTGTCTGCACTTATTTCTTTAAACAAGAATGGATATAAATTGTAAGAGTTTACCAACAAAGCTCTATTTTGATAAAAGAAAGCATAAGGATTTGGTGTTCTAAATCCTGAAACTTGTAAAATGCCTTCGTCTACTACTGCAATAGTAACTTTACTATTTGGTGCTGCTTTTACATTAATTTTTTGTTTGGTTCTAGATCTTGATTCTTCTGGCGCAGAAATACTTACAGCCATATTTCGTTTGCTTTTTTCTACACGCATAGATTTTATTCCATAGGCTACTGTAAGTGGAAAATCTGAAACTTCGTGTTTTTTGAAAAGTGTAGCTGTAATGTATGCATTTGGTAAAAAAGCTTCGCTTGTCAAAAATGAAAATTCTGCTGCTCTGTTTTGTGTATTCAAATAAAAATGTTGAATTACATTGTCTTTTTCTACAGTAACTAGCATTTTTCCATCAAAAGGTGTTTTGAAAAGAACCGTAGCATTTTCGCCAACTTCATATTTTTCTGATGGACTATAGACTTTTGTGTTTTTATATTGTTCTTCGATGGCGGCTTGTTCTGCCTCAAGACGACTATCCACAATGACTCGTGCCAATTGGCGTGTGGTCATAGGGGTTTCTTCTTCTAAAAGCAAGTTCATTAAGTAGTCAATATCTTCTTGATTGACTTTAAAATTTCGCGCCCAACGTTTTGCTAACATTGTTAAATTTCGTTCTATGTTATCTATCAATAGTGCTGACATACTTCTAGCAGTATGTAATATCACAGCATTATGTGACGCAGTACATATAGCAACATAAAATTCATAAACGGCATTAGCTTCTATACTATAGTCGTTCTCTAATTGACAATTGCCTATATTGTCATGTTTGGCTTGTATATTCTCAAAATCGGCACTTGTTCCACGCAT
>CAKZQD010000104.1 GCA_937139485.1 uncultured Bacteroidota bacterium
TATTTACCTACACGATCTCTAATTATAGGTGTTCGTAATATTCGATCATCTCTAAAGTCCACATGATCCCAAAAATGATTTTTATAATAAATGTATTGCCAAAGTGCCGTATCTATAGGCGTATCCCCTTTAGCTGCTGGAGGTTCGGGCACTTCGGGTTCTCTCATGAGGTTAATAATAAGCGATACCATTGTACTCGGATTGTCGTCTGCCAATTTCAGTTGATAATCGTGTAGTTCGTCCCCAGTTTTATTTGCAATTTTTCTTTTTCTACTTCGCAGAGTTGTATTTTTTTATTGCTAGCACTAAGGCTTTCCTCACATGTATTATACTTGGCTTCTAAGGCTTTAAATTTTTTTGTTGAAACGCAAGATGATAAAATCAACAAACTTGTAGTTATTAAAAATGTCGTTTTCATAATAATTTAGATAGTTTTATTATTCAAATATACTAATGTTTTAAAGGGCTTGACAACTTTTTAGTTTAATTAACTTACTCTTGCCCGATAACTAAAAAAGATTATTTAAAGCGGTCATTTCGCTAAAAGGAATAAAAAAAACTATATATTGCGGCATTATTACAATTTTTTATTGTAAAAACTTAAACAACAACTAAAACAATTAAAAACAATTATGCCAAAAATTTCAGATTACGTAGAAGTAAAAAATCCTAAACTAAAAAAAAGATACTCTGGTCAAAAAGCTGAAGCTGGTCACTGGGTAGAAGACTACCTTAAAGGAGATATTGACATGAAAGGAGACTTCATGGAGTTTATAAACAACATAAAAGAAGTCTGTAAGTTTGGTTTTGTGAGCCACCATTACAAATTTTTTATTACTGAATTTTTACCAGAAATAATGAGTCACTCTCAAAAAATGGATGAGGCGACTATAAAAAGTCACTATGACGACCAAAATGATATTTTTAGATGGTTTCTTGGTCCAAGAATGGTTTATACTTCTGGGTATTATAAAACTGAAGATGAAACTTTAGAACAAGCACAAGACAATAAGTTGGATTTAATTGCTCAAAAAATGCAATTGAAAGAAGGCGAAAGTTTATTAGACATTGGTTGTGGCTGGGGAACATTGGTTGCTCACATGGCTAAAAACTACAATATGGATACTACTGGTGTAACTATTGCACCTGCAGGAGCAGATTGGGGAAACAATTTAATTAAAGAAAACGGAACACAAGATCAAGCAAGAATTTTATTGATGGATTATAGAGATATTCCAAAGAAAAAATACAATAAAATTTCATGTTTAGAAATGGCAGAACACGTTGGTGTAAAGTATTTTCAAACATTTATGGAGCAGATATACGATATGCTTGAAGACGATGGAATTTTCTACTTACAAATAGCTGCTTTAAGAGAAAGAAAATCTCTACTTTACGGACCAGACCAAGAAACCATTGTTTGGGGTTTATTTATGAATGAATATATTTTCCCAGGAGCCGATGCAAGTATGCCTGTAAGTTGGGATTTAAGAAAAATAGAAAAAGCTGGTTTTGAAATTCATACTGTAGAAAATGTTGGTATTCATTACAGTAAAACCATTGCAGCATGGTACGACAACTGGATGAGCAACAAAGACAAAGTAATAGCTAAATACGGCGAAATGCAGTTTAGAATGTACCAAGTATTTTTAGGTTGGTCTGTAAGAATAGCTGCAATTGGTGGTTCTTCTGCTTATCAAATTATATGTCACAAAAACCAAAACAATGTTCCAAGAAACAGATATATTGGTAAAATGGCATTAGGCGAAAACAAGAAATTTGCGAACTCTAGCTCTGTTTCTTCTAATACTACAACAGATAAAGTAATGGAAGAGTATTTAACCAAAGAGAAAAAGATAATGGTGAAATAAATCACTTTTCTAAAAAAGAAAAAAGCCTTCATAAGTAAACTTATGAAGGCTTTTTTAGTTATACATAAAAAATGTTTTTTGTAGATCTATAAAAATACTTTTAAAGTCCTAAGGTTTTGCTAACTCACCTAATCTAAAACTTTCTTTTCTAATTAATTTTCCATTTATATCATAGAACAGCCAATCTCCATGTTTTACTTCTTCAATATAGTTACAATTTAAATTTGTACCGCAACCTGTAAAAAGATAAATATCTTCTGTTGTTTTAGTATAATTATGCTCTTTTAAGGAGTAATTTCCAGAAACTTTTACCATGCCATTTTCATAGTATTCAAAATATTTAGTTCTATGAAATTTGCTTAGGTCTATAGGGCTTTCATCTTCACAAAATAGAGAATAATTTTTTAATATTGAAATAGTTTTAAATTTAACTTGTCCATTTTCGTAATATTCCAAATAGATTTCTGATGTATCTGTTTTTAAAGTCTCTGTACGAAAATAATAGTCATTATTTAAGCCTTTGTATTCAGTTCTATCACTTTCTATTTTTACTATTTTTTTATTACAAGAACAGTTAAAATAAGAAAAAACAGAGTCGTTACTTACATAATAACTTGTTCTTCTTGAAAATTGATTTGTTGGGCACTCTTCTTTTTTTTCATTGTAGTTGGTTAAATAATATCGTAATTCTGGTAGTTTTCTTGTTGATTTGTCTGGACCAATAACTACAACATCAGAAAATATTACTTCAGCTCTACCATCAATTTTATTTATAGCATCCTTCATTTCTCTGGTAAGAACTGGACCGTTTGGTTGATGTTCTAAATGATAAAAATCTTTTGCACAAATTATCATAGTGTATTCTTTTACTACAAATCTAGCTTGGAAATCAAAGTTCTTTAATATTGGAATAATTCCAGTTTGTGCGGCCAAAGTTCCTTTATTTATATGTCCTGGCCCAAGTTTTCCTCCTAGTGTTATTACTGGATCAGGTATTCTTTTTACCCTATATTCATATTTACCTATTTGATTACCTTTATGAAATACGTAAAAAAATAATGCTCCTTGTTTTAAACCTGGCTTAAAAATATAATCACAATCAGAAACATGAACTAGCTCTCCAGATTTAATTTTAACTGTTAATTCTTCACAATCAATGCCATTTGCCATTATTGTAATTGGGTTGTCTACACCAATATATACTACATTCATTTTTGTAGGATTTACACTAATTTCTTGGCTAAAAATATTTAGTAAACAAATACAAAAAGAATAGAATAGAAAGTTTTTCATTTAGTTATAACGTGAAACTAATTAGATATATTTCAAAAGGTGAGCTAATCATTTGTGTCTAACTTCTCAAAGTCATCCAAATGTTTATATCTCCAGATATTTTTTAGCCGAAAGTAAATATACTATGTCTATAATTTTATATTTTATTTATGACTCCAGTCGTGTTTATCCAAGTCTTGAATACAAGCTTTAAACAAATCTATTGACAATCTAATATCATCTTTGTCTGACATTTCTATAGATTGGTGAATGTGCCTTGTTGGAATAGATATAGCACCAGCAATAACTCCAGTTTTAGACATTCTTTGCATTCCTGCAGTGTCTGTTCCACCAGCTGTTAAAATTTCAAATTGATGCTTTATGCTATGGTTTTTGGCTACATCTTTCATGTATTGCACCATTCTGTAATCACAAATAGAGCCGCTATCCATTAACTTTATAGCTGTTCCTTTTCCTAGTCTTGTTATTTGCTCGTGTTTTTGAGAACCTGGCACATCAAAAGCTATAGTTGTATCTAATGCAATTCCAAAATCTGGATTAATATGATGAGCTGCTACAATTGCACCTCTTAAACCAACTTCTTCTTGTACGGTAAATACACAATAAAAATCATAAGGAATTTCTAAGTTTTGCAATTCTTTCATTGCCTCTACTTGAATAAAAACAGCCACTCTGTTATCTATAGATTTACAGTTTACGCAGTTACCCATTTCTATCAATTCTCTTTGCCTAGTAATAGAATCTCCAACAGAAATGTACTTTTCTACTTCAGATTTTGGCATGCCCATATCTATAAAGAAATCTGTAGTTTTTGGGTTTTTGCTTCTTTCTTCTGGAGTCATTACGTGTATTGGTTTAGAACCCATTACACCTACTAAATCTTTTTTTCCGTGTATAATAACACGTTGAGCTGTTAGTGTTTTAGGATCAAAGCCACCTAAAACGTGAAAACGAACAAAACCTTCATCGTCTATATGTGTTACAATAAAACCAATTTCATCCATATGACCAGCAGTCATTACTCTTTTTTCGGAAGATTTACCTTTTTTTACACAAATAAGGTTTCCCATATTATCTGTATACATTTCATCGGCTACATCTTTTAGCTCTTCTTTTACCAAGTTTCTTACTCGATATTCAAATCCTGGCGCACCAGCAATTTCGCAGATGTCTGCAAGTAATTTTACGTTAATTGACATGTTTATTATTTTTTAGTTTAATTTTTTATATAAATAAGTTTGAGATTTCTGCCTCTACAAGAATGTTGTTTTGGTTCTAATTTTTTTTATTCTACCAAAGAAACTTTCAGCGCATTAGTTTTTCCTTTAGATTTTAAAGGCATTGCTGCTGTGTTTACTATTAAATCTGTTCTTTTTACCAGTTTATTTGTTTTTAGCAACTGAATTACATCGTCTATAGTTTCATTTGTACCTACTTCACTATTGTAATAAAATGCTCTAATTCCCCAAAAAAGATTTAAAGTAGGAAGCAGTTTTTTGTTTTCTGTAAAAATAAAAATTTTTGCTTTTGGTCTATAGCTAGAAATTTTAAACGCCGTATAGCCAGACATTGTCATTCCAATAATGGCTTTAGCACTAATTTCTTTTGCTATTTTACAAGCATTATAGCAAATAGCATCAGAAAGAAATGTTTCAGATTCTGGATTTGCGACCAATTGTTTGTTGTAAATCAATTCTGCATCTTCAATATTACTCAATATTTGCTGCATAGTTTGCACTACACGTACAGGGTACTTACCTATAGACGTTTCTCCGCTTAGCATTACGGCATCTGTTCCGTCTAAAACGGCATTTGCCACATCATTTATTTCTGCTCTTGTGGCTACAGGGTTTTTTATCATGCTTTCCATCATTTGTGTAGCTACAATTACTGGCTTAGCATTTATAATACATTTGTCTATAATATCTTTTTGTAAAAGAGGTACTTTCTCTGGCGGAACTTCTACTCCTAAATCTCCTCTTGCTATCATAATAGCATCTGTAGCTGCTATTATGCTGTCTATGTTTTCAATAGCTTCAGGTTTTTCTATTTTAGAAATTACTTTGGTATAACTGTGCCTTTCTTCTCCAATAATAGAAATTACTTTTTTAATGTCTGAAGCTTTTCTTACAAAAGATAATGCAACCCAATTTGTACCTTCTTTAAGCGCAAAATCTAAGTCTTTTAAATCTTTTGGCGTAAGTGATGGAGCAGATAAACTTGTTTCTGGTAAATTAACTCCTTTATTTGAAGTAAGTATGCCGCCATAGATAACTTCTGCTTGAATTTTTTTATCATTAACAGAAACGACTTTTAGTTCAATGTTTCCATCGTTTATCAAAATTCGTTCACCAATGGTTACGTCTTTGTAAAGTTTTTCATAGCTTACAAATAGTGTGTCTTTTGTAGAAACGCATTCTTTGTCTGTAATTTCAACAAGTTCTTTCTTTTTTAATACAAGCTCACCATCTACTTTTCCTATTCTTATTTTTGGCCCCTGAAGGTCAGAGAGAATGGCTATATTTAGCTTATGTTCTTTATTAATTTCTTTTACTAGATTAAAGCCATTTTGATGAAACGCATAGTCTCCGTGTGAAAAATTAAAACGAATAACATCTACACCAGCTTGTATTATTTCTATAAGTTTATCTTTAGTTTCTATGGCCGGGCCATAAGTTGCTATAATTTTAGCTTTATTTACTGCTACTTTTAAGGGCATATTTTTTATTCTAATTCTTGATATAAAATATTTTTTTCTATAATATTATTTTCTCTTGAAGATAATTCAGCAACTTTATAAACAATTTGAAAATGCTGATTTTCGTTTAAAGATTCTATAATTTTATCTTGATTATTTATTTGATTTTCGGTTTTAATCAAAAGCAAATAATCAAATTTTTTGAGCGAAGGTAAAAAGAAAACACCGCTAGATTTATTGTGAATTAAAAAAAACTCAGTTTCTATTTCTTCTTGGTTAAAGTGTTGCATTTCAAAAGATTGAATTACATTTTTACTTTTATAATCTACTTTTAAATCTTCCGTTTTTTCTAAAGTAATACCAAGGCATTCATTTATAAAAAAAGAAACTCTATAGTCTTTCAAATGTGTAGAAATAGCAATTATTTTATAATTGAAATCATATTGATATGGAATCTTCTCCTTGCTCATTATAAGCCTGCAATTTACAATATAAATTAAGGCTTAGCAAAAAAATTTGGTATAGATTGAATAATTCTTTTTAAATTTGCGGCAGATAAACAAAAATTAAACAAAAAAATTATGTCAGAAATTAAAGACAAAGTAACTAAGATAATCGTTGACAAATTAGGTGTTGATGAAGCAGAAGTAACAATGGAAGCAAGCTTTACTAATGATTTAGGAGCAGATTCATTAGATACTGTTGAGTTAATTATGGAGTTTGAGAAGGAATTTAACCTTTCAATTCCAGATGAGCAAGCAGAAACAATTGCTACTGTAGGAGATGCTGTAAAGTATCTAGAAGCTAATTCTAAATAAAAAAACTAAGCTCAATGGAGCTAAAAAGAGTTGTAATAACAGGAATGGGAGCATTGACTCCTATTGGCAATAATTTAAACGATTATTGGAAAAATTTGGTAATGGGAGTCAGCGGTGCTGCTCCCATTACGCATTTTGATACCTCAGAGTTTAAGACCAAATTTGCATGTGAAGTAAAGGATTTTGTTGTGAAAGATCATCTTGATAGAAGAGAAGCACAACGAATGGATCCATTTACTCAATACGCAATGGTGTCTAGCATGGAGGCTATCAAAGATGCAGACTTATTTGAAAATGATACAATAAATCATGATAGAATAGGTG
>CAKZQD010000105.1 GCA_937139485.1 uncultured Bacteroidota bacterium
CAATTCCTGAAGCAAACTCTCCTGTATCTGCAGAAGAAACTGCAGCGCCACCCATTCCAATTCTATAATTTTCTCCACCAAGAATTACAATTTTATCGCCTTCTTTTGGTGTGTCTTTTAAAGCTTGTTCTGCTTTTCCGTAGCCAATTCCACCAGCTTGCATAATCACTTTATCAAAACCAAGCTTACGTGCATCTTCTTGATGTTCAAAAGTCAAAACCGAACCAGAAATTAGCGGCTGACCAAATTTATTTCCAAAATCTGAAGCGCCATTACTTGCTTTTACCAAAATATCCATTGGTGTTTGGTATAACCATTTTCTCTCGTCCATTCCTTTTTCCCAAGGTCTGTTATCTAAAAGTCTAGAATATGCTGTCATATAAACTGCCGTTCCTGCAAGAGGCAAAGAACCTTTTCCTCCTGCTAAACGGTCTCTTATTTCTCCACCAGAACCTGTTGCGGCTCCATTAAATGGTTCTACAGTAGTAGGGAAATTATGCGTTTCTGCTTTCAGAGAAATCACCGATTCAAAGTCTTTTTCTTGATAAAAATCTGCTTTATCTGCTGTTTTTGGAGCAAACTGAACTGCTTTTGGTCCTTTTATAAACGCTACATTATCTTTATATGCTGAAACAATATTTTCAGGATTTTCGGCAGAAGTTTCCTTTATCATTTTAAATAAAGTACGCTCTTTCGTTTCGCCATCTATTACAAAAGTTCCGTTAAATATTTTGTGACGACAATGCTCAGAATTTACCTGTGAGAAACCAAAAACTTCAGAATCTGTCAATTTTCTTCCTATTTTGGTTGCTACAGATTCCAAATATTCCACTTCTTCTTTGCTCAGAGACAAACCTTCGGCTTCGTTAAAAGCAGCAATATCGTCTATATCTATAATAGAATCTGGCGTAATATCTATATCGTAAATGTCTTGATCTAAAGTTTCAAATTTTTGAGACAACATCGGATCGAAAGCTTCATCTTTGGTACTTGGAAGATATTCTTCAATACGCAAAATGCCAGAAATTCCCATATTTTGAGTAATTTCTACCGCATTGGTACTCCAAGGAGAAATCATAGCTGCTCTTGGGCCTACATAAAAGCCATCTAGTTTTTGAGCTTCAATTTTAGCTACATCGCCAAAAAGCCAACTCAGCTTAGCTATATTTTCTGAAGATAAATTTTCTGAAGTGTGAACGGTAAATACTTTAGTATTTGGATTGCCAAAAAAGTGAATCATTCTTTATGTTTTTTGTTCTAAAAACGAACGGTTTTTGAAAACACAAATTTAGTTTATTTTTTGAGATGGATATTGAGAAATTTTAAGAGGTTTTGAACAATAAAATTTTTAGACAATTCCAATATAATAAAAACCTAAACAGATTTTTTAATGTTTTATTATTTGATAATATTAATTATTTTTCAACAACCAATCTTCTGTATCTCTCATTACTTTGTTCCAATAAAAATTTCTTCCTATTGCTTTGCCTTCTTCGTTGTAAATAGTACGCATAAAATTATGACCTAATGCAGGATATTTTTTTATGCTCAAATTTTGCTTTTCGTTTTGTATAAAGTCTAATTTTAAATAATCTACATCTAGTCTGTTTACATCGCCTGTGCCGTAAACATATAAAAAGGGTTTGTTTATGCTGAGTAAAGTGCTTGCTAAGCTTGGAAAAGTAAAACTTGCCCAAGAAAAATAAGTATCGCTATCATAGGTGTTTACATTATCGTTTCTATTATCGTACACTTTTTGGTATTCTTTATAGATAGAATCTACTAAAATATTTGCTTCTTCTCTTGAAACAATATCATAAATTTCTTTTACTCTTACTGCTCGTATTTTCTCTTGAAACCTTCCATAAGGATTACTACTCAAGCATACAAATTTAGAAACATAAGAATTTGTTTTTGCAACTTGTGCTGCTATGTGCGCACCATTAGAATGTCCAACAACAAATATCTTTTTATGATTTACCCATTTTTGTTTTGCTAAATAATTTATCACTGTGTTTATACGCTTAGTTAAGCTATCTAAATTATTATTGTTCACATACGCTTTGGGCAAGCTATCGTTATTGTTTATAAAATGAACTTTACCTTTCTTAATGTTTATGTATTTGTGTTGAATAGAATCTGCACAAGCAGGAATGCCAGGTTTTGAAATTACAACCAAATTAAATTTTTTGGAAATACTATCTGTTTTGAAAGGAAATGCACCAGCTAAAGTTTCATCTATAATTAATGGAATTGAACCGTTTCCTCTTATGAATATAAGCGTTGGTTTAGGTTTTTTTGATTTGTTGTGTACTATAAAGTTTATACCTTCGGTGTTTAATAAATTTACATTTAGCTTTTCACAAACGCTTTTACATTGTGTGTTTTGAGCTAATATAAAATTGCTTGAAGCAAACACAAACATTATAGATAACAATGTTATTTTTTTTGAAACTTTATAAATATTCATTTTTTCTCAATATTAACTACCAAAGAATCCAAAACAACAAAATTCATAGTTCGAAATCCTTTTTTGAAGTCATAAATATATGAAATAGTAGAAATGTCTTTTCCTCTTGTTGAGCTAGCTGAAATTTCAATTTCTTTTTTGTTTCGCTTTATTACTTTATAATTTTGGTAAAAAATACTGTTGTCTAAGTCTTTTCCCCAGCCACTATTATTAGGAATTGTAAAAGTGTCTTGCCAAACAGTTTTCGATTCATCATAGTAAATTATGGGAAAAGGTGCATATTCCAAAATTTCCAATCCATTAGATCTTGGTGGGTGAATATATAAATGGTTGGTATCTTTTCTATAGCCTGTATTTTCCCAATTTGTGCTGTCAATTTTTCCATTTCCAATAGTGTCATAAAAGTATTCTAGCATCAATTGATTGTCCCAAGCTAACCATTCTTGCTTTGTGAAATTCATTTCAAAGTTTCCTTGTTTTATTATTTTAGAACTTGCTTTGCTAGAAATTATATAACTGTAAATGTTTTTTTCTTTTACTTGGCAGGTATTTAGAGAAAAACCTAGAATTAAGACTAAAAAAAAATTTTTTATGACATATTTTTTAAAAATTAAATTTAATACAAAAACCCAAACAACCAAAGCGGAATACTATTGTCTATTCCAATTTCTATATCATCTTTAGCCAAAAAAGCATTGGGTAAATCTACAATTTGTTTTTTGTTTTTATTTTTTCCTCCTATTTCAAAAGTGTATTTTTCATCAACTATAAAATCTCCTTTTTTTGCCAAATCAACTTTGTGTTTTTGCCTCAATTGTGATATGAAAAATGTTTCTCGCAAATTTCCAATATCTGGCGTTCCAGATTGTATGGCATAGCTCAAATTAGTATTGTGCAGCCATATTTTATCTGGTTTGTTCATTATGCTCATACTTTTGGTGCTATATATAGCTGTATGAAGCAAATCTGCTTTTTCTAAAAGTTGTAGTGCTTTTACTAGCGCATTTCTATTGAGTTCTATTTTTTTGCTCAAGTCAGAAATGTTTGGTGTGTAAGGTGCATTTGTAGCTAAAATAAAAAGTAGTTTTTTAAATTTTGCTATATTTTTATATTCAATACTTTCTATAGATTGCAAATCTATATCTAAAATTAAATTGACTGTATTTCTTAGTTTTTGATGGTATTCAAACGCATCGCCTTCATAATATGGATATTTTCCTACACTCAAAAATTTAGAGAAATATTGAAATGGTTTAAAATTTTGTATAATTTCTAAACTTATTTCAGAATGATTTTCTATTATTTCTTCTAAGCTAAAACTTGGTAAATCTATTTTTTCATAAAACTGTAAATATTCTCTAAACGACATTTCTTGAAGTTTATAAGAAACCATTCTTCTACTCAAATCAGATTCGCCTTTATAAATATCTAAAATAGATGATGAGGTAAAAATGACTTTCAAATCTGGAAAATCATCATAAATCAATTTTAATTCTCTTGACCAGTTTGGGTATTTATGTACTTCGTCTAGCAATAAAAGTTCTCCACCTTTTTTTAAAAAGCTTTCTGCTAAACTGTATAATGTATTTTGAGTAAAAAACAAATCATCTAATGCTACGTAAAGTACATTTTTTGTTTTAAGTTTTTTTGCCAACTGAAGCAAAAGTGTCGTTTTTCCTGTGCCTCTTGCTCCTTTTAATGCTATAAGTCTATTCTTTAAGTTGATATTGTTTATTAAATATCGTTGATACTTTAAGTCTGTTCTAGCAATTTTTGCCTTTGATTTTATGCTTACTTCTTCCATAATATGCTATTTACAAAAGCAAAAGTAATCAAATATTGCTTTGTTAGATAGCAATAATACCATAAAATGCTTTTTAAAAAAGCAAAAATAATCATAAAATGCTTTTTGTAATAGCAAAATGTGAATTTTACTTAGTTTTATGCAGTAGTTTTTATAATGCAAGCTATTTGCAATGTCTGCACTAGAAAGCAATTCTAAAACTAATTCTATTATATTTGCTTTGTGAATAATCAAAAACATATCAATTTTAAAGCAATTTTAATGCTTTTCATTATTGCTATAAGTAGCGTTGGTATGCCTTTAATTACGCATAGTTGTTCACACAGCAATCAAAAAGATATTCACCTTTTTTCTTCAGATCACCATTGTAATGATAAATGTGGTGCTAGCTCAGAAACTGATGAAATACTAAGTTTTTCAAAAGCACCTTGCTGTTCTTTTGAAGCAAGTTTTTTAAAAAATGTTAATTTATTTAGTTCAAATAAACAATTATCAAGCAAACAGATTGTAATGCTTTATAGTTTGTTTTTACCAAAAGAAAGCCTTCAAGTTTTCTATAACGAACAAATATATTCAAACACATATTATCATAAACGTTTTGGCTATCAGTATAGAATAGCCATTCAATCATTTCTTTGTTAGACCGGTATTATTTATTATAGTCAGTTTTAAGTACAAAAAAAAGCTTAAAACAATTTTGTAATTTAATAATACCAAAATGAAATATAACATATTGTTATGTGCATTAATAATGAGCCTTGCAGTAAGTGCTGCAGAAATATCGGGCTTTGTATATAGCACAAAAAACGGAGTAAAAGAGCCACTTATTGGCGCAAATGTCTTTACACAAGACAAAAAATACGGTACAAGTACAGATTTAGATGGAAAATTTAAATTGCTTCTACCAAACAAAACACCATATACTTATATAAAAGTTAGCTCTATTTCTTATGAACCAAAGACAGTTAATATTTTAGATAAAAAATATATTGAAGTAGAACTAAAAGCGAGTACTTTGGACGATGTAGTAATAGAACGTAAAAAGTCTACACGTTTAATTTCGAGCCCTTATGATATTCAAATAATAGATGAAGCCGAACTTGAAAAAGCCGCTTGTTGTAATTTGTCAGAAAGTTTTGAAACCAACCCATCAATTGACGTCAATTTTTCGGATGCAGTTACAGGAACAAAACAAATTCAAATGCTTGGTTTAAATACCCCTTATATTTTAATTGCTCAAGAAAATATACCAACAGTAAGAGGAGCCTCGCAAGCATACGGATTGACATTTACTCCAGGAACTTGGGTTGAAAGCATACAGGTTACCAAAGGTGCAGGAAGTGTTGTGA
>CAKZQD010000106.1 GCA_937139485.1 uncultured Bacteroidota bacterium
TGCCGCATCTTCGGTGATACTTCCCGCATCCCAAATTGCTGAAAAACAAAGCTAACGGGTAGGCAGAGATCACGAAATTTGCGTTTTGACAAGCAAAAGGACTGAGCGGTGCAGGGCAATACTTTTCAGGATCGGCTTCTGGATCCGATGCAATACGATGCCTTTCTCAAGGCATTCAGCGAAACAGATCCCCTCTCGTCCGGGGGGAAGAGTTCAGTCGATATCGAGAAGCTTGAACAGGCCACTTTGCCGGCTCTCCGCAATAGCCAATCCAGTATTAGCATACTGTTGAAGCCAAAAACCATGCTTTTTACCATTCTTATAATTTGCTTCTATTGTCCTTACTGCCTTTATTTTTTCAGCAGCAGTAGCATGTATATCTTCCAAAGCAGCTTGTTTAGAACCAGCATCTATTCTCATCAAAAATTCTTTCTTAATTAAGTGCGCCTTAAGCCTACCATTTTTTTTAGAATCAAAAAATGTATCATCAATTTCTTCTTCCTCTATTTTAAAAAGTTCTTTTATTTGAGGAGTGTCTAGCACAATAAAACCCTTCTGATATGCCTTTTCTCCAACAGGCATTTCTTGGTCTTCTACAAGCAATAATATGCCGTTTTCACTCAGCAATTTACTTATTTTACCATTTTTCTTAAACAAATCAATCCAATCCTTTGGGTCTATTTCGTGCAGCACATTACACATTATTACTATGTCAAATCGCCCTTTATTGTATTTACTATATAAATTAGTAAAATCATTAAAATATCGGTCTTTATAGTCAGTATAAATGCTTTCCAATTTATTCAAGCATTCTGCTTTATCATTATCATACTCATCATAAGCCACATAGTCAAACCATTTTCTAAAACTTTCTATAGGTTCAGCATTTGCCTCTGCCACATTAGCTAGTAGCCTGCCTTTCCCAGCGCCATAGTCCAATATTTTTACCTTTTTCTCATCTTTTATAAAAGCCTTTACCGCATCTTTTATCTGTAAGTTTTGTGGGTCGTCACTACCAGTATTTACGGCTTCGGGCATAAACAAACTCTCAAACGCATGCCTATGCAGTGCCATCAAACCCGGCTCATTTATAAAATCCTGTAGCTTACCTATTTTCTCATCATCGCCCAGCAAGCTTTTAAGCACCTCTTCTGGTTTATTACCAGCATAGTTTACTTTATTATCTGCCATATACCAAATATTTGAAGCCCCAAAATAGGAGAGTAGCGGTATAGAATGCGTAGCTATCCAAACTTGCCCATTGGGTATATGCTCTATAATTCTTTCAACAGTTTCTATAATAATTTCTGGGTGCAAATGGTTCTCAGGCTCATCTAAAAACAATATCATTTCATTTAAAGCTGCACCTTGGCAATGTATTGCCAAGCAAAGTTGAAGCAATATTTTTTGCCCATCAGACAAGTTGGCTTTAGTAATAGCAAAACCAAAAAGAGTAGGTTCTCCTTCTGCATTTCTATCTAATCTAGTTCTTAAAAATACATTTATGATGTTTTTAAGCTTTTCATAATCTTCTATAGCTTTATCTTTTTCTTCTTTAGAAATGCTAGAATTTTGATGGGTAACTTCAAACCATTTATCTTGAACAATTTGTATCCTAGCAAAAACTCCATTATTAATATTTTGAACACCAATAAAACTAACACTATCACTATTAGATTTCATTCTATTTTTATTGTCTTCGTTATGGTCTCCTAAATCCAAGCTCTTAGGTACAAAATATACAATCTTACTTTTGTCATTTGAGTTTTCAATATCTAATAAGTTCCAATCTAAAATTCTTTTACCAAAATATATTGACTCCCTAAGTGCATTTATGCTTTGTTGAATAGTTTTAATTTCATTATTTTGATTTTTCAAAACTTCTATATCGGTTATAAACCCTTGAGTTATCTGCATCTTTGTTATGATTTTTTTTTGGCTTCTTATCGTAGTTTGACAACTATGGATATTATCTAATGTATTTTTAAGTTTATTAGAATTAGGTCTTGCATCATTTACGTAATTCACCAAATCCAACAACCTACTTTTCCCAGACCCATTCTTACCAGCAAGCAAAACCACTTGCCCCATACCTTTCATTTGCACGGTTTCCAGTCCATTATGTATTTCTTCCTTAGGTATATTTACATTAGTTATTCTCATTTACAGTAGTTTGTAGCTTATTATCAAAAGGTTTTATTCTTATAAAAAGAAAAAACATATTTCCCCATCAAAAATAAACATTTTCATTATATAATTAAAATAATTAAACACATTTAAACCAAACATTTAAGCATATCCTATTTTCAAACATAAAATAAGCCTCAAAAACATATGCCCTCATTTATTCTCAAAAACAAGTATTATACACAAAGCACCCATAATCATTTACAAAAAAGCAAAAACAATATAGAAGCATTAAACATCTATTATCCAAAAAGCAATATCCAATATCTAGTATAAAACATCTATTATCCAAACAACAAAATCTATTATCTAATATCTAATATCTATTATCTAAAGATTAAAGTCTATTATCTAATCAACAATAAAGCTTTAGTAGCCTCCCCAAAAAACATATTTCAATCAAACAATCAATTCCAAGCACAAAGTTTTCTCTAAGTATAAAATCAAAATGTATGTCAATGCAAAAGTATTTTCATACAAAACATAATAAATACTATAATAGTTACGTTCAATAAGAAAAATATAAAATTATGACATCTATTTCACACCAATCATTCGCATCAAGACTAGGAAACGCTGTAAAACTTTCAATAGCATTAAACGACTATACAGACTATGTAGCACCCAAGCCACTAGTCTCAAAAGCAGCCCTAGACACCGCCATTGCAGACATTAATTTACTTATGAATAAGTATACCGACATCAAAAATGAATATCGAGTAGCAGTAAAAAAACGTACCAATCTTTTTGATGACGATACCAATTCTATAGCAAAACTACTCTCCCCAATAGGTACATTTATACAAGCCCTTAAAGGAGTAGAAAGCATTGCATACCAAGAAATTAGTACCAAAATAAAACATATAAGAGGTGCTGTTTCCCAAAAGAAAACCACTTCACAAAACACCACAGTAGCACAAGTAAGCCAAGTAGAAAGCACATTTACCAGTAAAGCTTCAGATTTTGGTCAAATCATAACTATCTTAAAAACATTAGGCGCAGAATACCAACCACCAAATACAGAAATTACTATAGCAGCATTAGATGCAAAATACCAAGAAGCATTAAACGCCAACCAAGCAGTAGACACACAGCTAGGAACATACAAACCTATTATTAAAGACCGTCAAGACAGTTTCCAAGCACTTCACGAACAGTGTCAAGACATCAAAAATTTCATAAGTGCACAATACGGCAATAGCTCACAACAATACATCCGCATCAAATCATTGCTTATATAAAATACAAACCGCCAAACTTTCATTATCTTTGAAGCTCAAATGCAAACACTAAAGAAAGTTTTTAAATTTTTTGGCTATACACTAGCATTGTTCACACTCATAGTTATAGCCTTAGCGGTGTATATACACTTCAAAACTAAAATAGAGTACCCAGTAGTTAACGAGCAGTACTACAACACTTTACAAAGAGAAAAAGTAGCAGAAAACCATTATAGAATAGGCAACAACTGGCTAAAGAAAAACAAATTTGGCATCTGGGAAATGTACCTAGAAGGCACAGCCTTTGAAAGAGGAGCTATTTACGGCAAACTCTCAGAAGAACTCGTTCAAAAGCACGAAGACTATTTTATAGCACAAATAGACAAGCTCGTTCCATCAAGAACATACTTTCATTTTTTACGAGTCATGATAGCCTGGTTCAATAAAGATATAGACCAACACATTCCAGAAGAATACCAAGCAGAAATTTATGGTATCTCAAAGTCTTTCTCCAACAAATACGACATTCTAGGCGAAAAATATCTACGTATATTAAACTATCACGCAGCACACGATATTGGTCACGCTCTGGCAGACTATGCCATGGTTGGCTGCACCTCTTTTTCAGTAAACAATGCTTTTTCAGAAGACAGTAGTTTACTTATTGGAAGAAATTTCGACTTTTATATGGGCGACAATTTTGCAAAAAACAAACTCCTTACCATAGTAAACCCAGACCATGGTCACCAATTTCTCATGTACTCTTGGGCAGGCTTAGCAGGCGTAGTTTCTGGAATGAATGAAAAAGGTCTAAGCGTAACATTAAATGCTTCAAAATCTGATTTGCCCACAGAATCTAAAACACCAATCTCTATTCTAGCAAGAGAAATTGTACAATACGCCGCCACTATAGAAGAAGCCGTAGCCATAGCAAAAAGCAGAGAAACCTTTGTGTCAGAATCTTTAATGATAGGCTCAGCCATAGACAATAAAACAGTAATAATAGAAAAATCACCAATAAACCAAGCCCTATATGTTTCAGAAACAGATGTAGTAGTCTGTTCCAACCATTACCAAAGCAAATTTTTTCAAAAAGACTCTATAAATATCAACAACATAAAAAATAGCGACTCTCAGTATAGAAAACAAAGAGTAAATCAACTTCTAAAACAGCAAACACCATTAAATATTAGCAAAGCAGTATCTATTTTAAGAAACCAAAAAGGAATAGATAATAAAGACCTAGGAATGGGAAATCCCAAAGCAGTAAATCAATTATTGGCGCATCACAGCATAGTTTTTAAACCAAAACAAAAGCTTGTTTGGATAAGCACACCACCATATCAATTAGGAAATTTTATAGCATACAATGTCTCGGCTATCCATACAAAATCAGATACTCAAAACGTATACATAGACAGTTTGTCTGTAGTACAAGATACTTTTTTAGCAACAAAAGCATATCAAAACTTTGAAGCTTACAAAACGACCAAACTAAAAATTTTTGACTACGTAAATATTGGCATTCCACTAAGCCTAAGCACTCAAGAAATAGAAACATATATTGCCAATAATCCAGAAACTTATGTAAGCTATTTAACATTAGGAGATTATTTTGCAAAAAAAGGAAATTGCACACAAGCCATTACTTATTACAAAACAGCACTTACAAAAGAAGTAGCTTCGTTAAATGAAACAAATTTAATTAAGAATAAAATTTCTAAATGCCAGAACTAACAGAAAATATAGACTATTTAAGCAAGCAAGAAATAGAAGATTTTCAAGCCAAAAAGTTCAAAGAATTGCTTCAGTATTTAAATACAAATTCAAAGTACTATCAAAACCAGTTCAAAGAATTAAATATTGATGTCAATAAAACTTCACTAAAAGAAATATCTAAATTTCCATTTACCCAAAAAGAAGATTTAGCAAACCACAACCAAGATTTACTCTGTGTAGCCAAAAACAAAGTAGCCGATTTTGTTACAACATCTGGCACCATCAGCGATCCTGTAACCTTTTTTCTAACCCATAAAGACATTCAAAGATTAGGCTACAACGAAGCCAAGTCTCTTACCTGCGCTGGTGCTACATCAAACGATATATTTCAATTAATGACCACCATAGACAAGCGTTTTATGGCTGGGCTAGCATACCTAAACGGCGTATCACAGCTAAAAGCAGGTATGGTAAGAGTAGGGCCAGGTTCACCACACCTACAATGGGATTCCATACAAAGATTTAAACCTACATATTTAATAGCAATACCATCTTTTATACCAAAATTAATAGAATTTGCTGTCAAAAACCATATCGATTTTAATAATTCTAGCGTTAAAGGAATAGTTTGCATAGGCGAACCAATAAGAAACAAAGCACTAGAATTGAGCGAACTAGGCAAAAGAATAAAATCTCAATGGAATGTAAAGTTGTACTCTACCTATGCATCTACAGAAATGGGCGCAGCATTTACTGAGTGTGAACACGCCAATGGTGGGCATTTAAGACCAGAATTGCTCATTCTTGAAGTAGTAGATGAAAATGGAATAGAAGTTGCAGACAATGAAGAAGGAGAAGTAGTAGTAAGCACACTAGGAGTAGAAGGCATGCCGCTATTGAGGTACAAAACAGGCGATGTTTGTGTCAAATACCAAACACAATGTGCCTGCGGTAGAAACACAACACGCCTAGGACCTGTTTTGGGTAGAAAAAAACAAATGCTTAAATATAAAGGCACTACAGTTTTTCCACCAGCTATATTTGATGTGTTAGATATGATGGAAATGCTAGATTTATATCAGTTAGAAATTTTGAATGACGAATACGGAAATGATGATATTATTATAAACCTATCAGAAGATTTATTGTTAAGAGTGGGAGTTGGTAAAGATATCCGTCGACCAAATTTTGATTCATTGTCTACTTCAGCAACCAATGAATCACAATAATGATGTTCAAAGATATCTGCAGCTAGTCGTTCTGTTGTATTCTTTACAGCGGGTAAATCCTTTTCGTATTCTGCAAGTCCACGGATTAAATCCATGACTGCAGCAACGTCTTTTGGTTCAATTTGACGAATCATCATTATTGAACTCCCGCCAAGTTAAACCTTAAACGAATTCCTGCTGCAAGATTCCCTGTTGGATATGAAGTTGCAATCTTCGGTGTATTTAATGTTTGATCGTAGTACAATTGAAGCGTTAAGTATCGCGACA
>CAKZQD010000107.1 GCA_937139485.1 uncultured Bacteroidota bacterium
TTAAAAAAGCATTTGAGGGCACGCTTTTAAATGATGCAGAAATAGCTGCTTGTAAAAGCGCAGAAGATTACGAACCAGCAAGTATGTTGTTGGAGAGGATAAAAGCGGAGAAAGCTGCAAGTGTAAAAAAGGCGACAGTTAAAAAGAAGAAATAATGAGCATAGAAAAGGTAAATCAAATTTTAGCTAGAGGCTTGTACATTTTTACGGTAGAAGATCTAGATACTGGAAAACTTTATAAGTCTAAATTTTTAATAATCACGTAAACAAACAAAAATCAAATAATATGAAAACAAATTTACTTTTAGTAGTATTTGCACTTTCTTCTGTTTTAGGGTTCTCACAAGTTAACAACGTGAGTATTCATGACGTTCAATTCGTTTCTATTGCAGATTTAAATGCATGTACAGATTTATCTGCTTTTTCAAACTCATCGAGGAGGAGTACGCAGTATGGGTGTTCTCGAAGCATAGTGGGCAGTGTCCCTGTGTGTTGACCATTTCCAATTAGTGGGAGGCAAAATAAATAAACTAAGATTTTGATCCATTTCATAATAAATGCGTTTGTGCACAATTTGAATCACCATTATTATTGATGAATACAATTTATTTTAGCCAATAAATGTCTACATATTTTTTGAATAAACTCATTCACAATGCAATAGGCTCAATTTATGTACTTCAAAATTAGTAATGTAATGTTCTCTTTGTCCTTTATTTATCTTGCGACCTAGCTTTAATTTCCTCAACTATTTTTATCTCTTCTTCTCGAGGAGGATAAAATTTTGAAACTATAAAACCAACAATCATTGCTACTGCAAAAGAGGGAGCAAGTACGTCAAGAGCAACAAAATACTCCCCAATATCAGGCATTTCTTTAAATACAAAATTAAACAGGATTACCGATACAAACCCGGATATCATGGATGCAATAGCACCGATTTCCGAATACCCTTTCCAAAAAAGGGTAAGAATAATTACTGGGCAAAAAGTGGCTGCTATTCCTGACCAACCAAAAATTATGACCCAAAATATCTGTCGGTCCGGAGATACGTAGTTCATGATTATTGCTATTATTAAGGCGGTAAAAGCCATAATTATTGTTGAAACCCTTGAGATTTTCGTTAAGTCTTCGTCTTTAATATTTGGACGAAATATTTTTTGATAAAAATCTCTTGTTACGGCACTCGAAGCCAAAATCAATAAAGAATCTATGGTAGACATTATAGCAGAAAGTACTATTGCAATATAAATAGCTACTAAAATTGTAGGTAAAAATTCTTCTGTAATCATACTCAAAACATTCTCACCACCGTTTCCTAAAATAGCTACTGGATTGTCTCCGTATTCTGTGAAATACACTCTAGCCAAAATACCAATAGTTACCGCAGCTGCATCTGTAAGTAAAGTAAACAACAAGGCAACCCATTTTCCTTTATCAATTTCTTTTTCGCTTTCTATAGACATAAAGCGAACGTAAACCTGCGGCGAACCCAAAAAGCCAAGTCCAATCATAGAAAAGCCAAGTATAGTAAATAAATTCATCCAGCCATCTGAGCTTCTGCCCATAAATTGTGTTAAAGTTGGGTCGATAGCATTTAAGCCATTGGTAATTCCTGTGCCTTGATCCATAGAAAACCATACAACAATAGGTAATAAAACCAAACCAAAAAACATCAAGATACCTTGAAACATATCTGACCAAACAGCCGCAACAAAACCTCCAATAAATATATAAACCAACACTATACCAAAACCTATCAGTGCGCCTGTTTCATATTTTATGCCCAGCATAGAATTGAAAGCAATACCAGTAACATCCATTTGAGTGGCTACATATATGACTACAAATATTACTAAAATAGAAGCAGAAAGTATACGTAAAACGTTGTTCGTAGATTTAAAATGACTTTGCAAATAATCTGGAATGGTTATAGAACCATATTTATCTGAGCGTTTTTTGAAGAGTTTCGCCATAAACTGCCATGAAATAAAAACACCAAGCAATTCTCCCAGTACAACCCAATAAGCAGAATAACCTGCCATTGCGCCCATTCCAGTAAGACCAATAAGCAACCAACCAGATTCGCCAGTAGCACGAGCAGAAAAAGCAACCGCCCAGAAACCCATTTTTTTGCCTCCCAAATAATAATCGGACATAGAATTTACTTTCCGAGAAGCAAAAATTCCAATTAAAAATAAAATAGTAACATATAATGTAAGTACGATAATTTTTGTAATCATAGTTTTTTTGGTTTAGATGGCTTTAATATAGGGAAAGTTTAGCTAAGGAATTTCTAAACCTAATATATCGAGCGTTTTTGCAAAGCGTTCGTATCTTGTTATGTATATAAAATTTTGTTTTGGTATCGGATTTCAAAACCTTGATAAAATAGTCACACTTTAAAAAAGTGCACTAGTGTGATTAAGCAAAAAAATGTTATAATTTTCAATAAATACGCACACATATCCAAATCACTTTCAAAAAACTGTAAAGAATATTATCTTTACACGACTTTATTAAAAGTATCGAGTAATAAGTATTAAAGTCGGAAGACATTTTTCTGGAAATACGATAATTTACGAAGTACTTAAAAACTTAATTTTAATAAATAAAAGTATCAAAGAAATAAGTAAAACTTGTTTAATTAATACAAACAAATACTTACTACTTAAATACTCAATACTTAAATACTAAAAAAAAAATGGAAAAACACAAAGTAGTAATTGTAGGTTCAGGACCAGCAGGATATACAGCAGCAATATATGCAGCAAGAGCAAATATGAGCCCAGTAATGGTGATGGGAATGGAACCCGGTGGGCAGTTAATGCAAACCAATGATGTAGAAAATTATCCTGGATACCCAGAAGGAATTATGGGCCCAGAAATGATGGAAGATTTCAAAAAACAAGCAGAACGTTTTGGAACAGATATTCAACACGGATTGGTTACTAAAGTAGATTTTTCTAAGCGACCTTTTACATTAACTATAGATGATGAAAGAGAAATGCTTGCAGAATCTGTAATACTTTCTACAGGTGCTACGGCTAAATATTTAGGTTTGCCTTCTGAGCAGCGTTTAATGGGAATGGGTGTTTCAGCTTGTGCTACTTGCGATGGATTTTTCTATAGAGGAAAAGAAGTTGCATTAGTAGGTGCAGGAGATTCAGCTTGTGAAGAAGCATTGTACTTATCAAATCTTTGCACAACGGTTCACATGATTATAAGAAGAGACGAAATGCGTGCTTCTAAAATTATGCAAGAAAGGGTTTTAAAAACAGAAAACATCAAGATATATTGGAACACTGAAACGGATGAAGTTTTAGGTGAAAAAGATGTAACAGGTGTAAGAGTTGTAAACAATAAAACACAAGAAAAACAAGATATTGCTATTCACGGATTTTTTGTAGCTATAGGTCACAAACCAAATTCTGACTTTTTAGTAGATTGGTTAGACCTTGACGAAGCAGGTTATGTAATTACAAAGCCAGGTTCTACAAAAACAAAAATTGAAGGTGTGTTTGCTTGTGGAGATTTACAAGATTCTATATACAGGCAAGCAGTTACTGCAGCAGGTACAGGATGTATGGCAGCATTAGATGCTGAACGTTTTATTTCGGAACAAGAATAAATTAGCTTTTAGCAATTGGCTATTGGCTTTTAGCTAATAGCCAACTGCTAACAGCCAAAAGCCAAATTATGAAACTAGATATATTAGCAATAGGCGTTCACCCAGACGATGTAGAATTGGGCTGCGGTGGTACCATTTTGAAACACGTAGCTGCGGGTTACAAAGTTGGTATTTTAGATTTAACCGTTGGCGAATTAGGTACAAGAGGTTCTGGTCCTTTGCGCTTGGTAGAAGCAGAAAATGCTAAAAATATACTAGGCGTTTCGGTAAGAGAAAACTTAGGATTGAGAGATGGTTTTTTCAAAAATGATGAAGAAAGCCAGCTGAAAATAATCGAAATCATTAGAAAATATCAGCCAGATGTTATTTTGGCAAACGCTCCAGATGATAGACATCCAGATCACGGCAGAGCAGCACAATTAACTTACGATGCATATTTTCTTTCAGGTTTGCGAAAAATAGAAACAAAACTAGACGGCGAAATTCAAAAGGAGTGGAGACCAAAATCTTTCTTTCATTATATACAAGCCAAATATTTAACTCCAGATTTTGTTGTAGATGTTTCAGAACATTTCGATAAAAAGATGGAATCTATTTTTGCATACAAATCTCAGTTTCACGATCCAGAATCTAAAGAGCCACAAACGTTTATTTCTTCCCCAGAATTTATCGAGTTTGTAAAATCAAGATACCGAGATTTTGGTTCATCTATCGGTGCAGAATTTGCCGAAGGGTTTATTGCAAAAAAGATTATTGGTTTTGATGATATTACTAAGGTTTTGTAGTAAATTTCTTATGTTTTCTTTTGACTTAATGAGATTTTTCTCAAAAAAACGATATGTTTTAAAGTAGAAAAATCACTAATTTATAAGCAATTTAACGGTGTTACACACGTTATACCTTCATAGGCAGAATCTAAGTATATTTATTGATTTATTAAGAAATTCCTTTCAATTTTCTTTCCGTAAAAACCATCATAAGTGCCATTAGTAAAAACATTTCTGAAATATAAGAAATCGTTAAAACTAAAGGCGATATAGCTAAGAAAAAAAATGGTAGACAAGTAGCAAGTAATACTATTCCAATCCAAATCATCCATTTTGCAGAATATTGTTGTGCAAAGTGCCATTTTTTTTCAGAAGATTTTGCTTGTTTAGATCTGTAACCATATAAAGGATTTATTTCTTTTGGTGGAAATTTTAACTGAATAAATCCTATTATAATAAATACTAAACTTGTTAAACTATATAATATGTTTGTAATGATTTGTGCGTTGTAAAGCTCTGTTTCCATCTTATAAAGATAACATTTTTTTATTCAGTATTATATTTTTTAATAATGAAATCTAAATTTCCTAAAACTTAAATGTTTTTACAAAGTTACAAACTCCACATCAAACCAAATATCAGTATTTCTTCCTAAGTCATCTGAGCAAGAAATTTTTACTTTGCCTTCTTTTGCTTCAAAAAATATGCTTTCGTTTTTTGTTGTAGATTTATAAAATACATCGTTTATATACCAAAATACTTCTGTAGCATCTTTGCTGGCTTGGCATTTTAGCATAATTTCTTCTGGATAGTTTTTATCAATATAATATACAGTAGCATTTTTTGGAGAAATAATTATTGGCCCATTTTCTTGGCTTAAATGTTCGCATTCTGGATTGTGAACAGGAATTTTTTCATAACCGATGTTTTCGCTTTCAAAGTAAGCAATAATTTCTGGTGGATGATTGGCAAACCATTTTGTTTTATAGTTAGAATTTGGTTTACATTCTATACAAAAAGACATAGAATCGTTTTCCGATAAATAAATTTGATTCAGATGACTACAAGTTTCATTACTGGAAATAATTGGAATAAAATAGTCAAAAATTTGATTTTTGCATTGCTCAGAAGGTATTTTTCCAGATTCTGAACATACCATTCTAATATCTAATTCTTTAGGTTTTTTGAGCCAAGATTTTGAATGCTCTTTGTCTATTGCCTTAAATACATTAAATAAAATTGGTGTTGCATTTTGTGCGCCAGTCATTTCTGGAACGCCTTCGCCACTAAAATTTCCTACCCAAACACCAACGGTATATTTTTCATTAAAACCGATAGACCAAGCATCTTTTCTACCATAAGAAGTTCCTGTTTTCCAAGCTATTTTGGGTAATTTTTTTGTGTTTTGCCAAAAGTTTGGTAAATCTGGACGTTCAAGATTGGTCATCATTTCCGAAACCATAAAATTACTTTCTGGGCTTAGGACTTCGTATAACTGGCTTTTGGCTATTGGCTTTTTGTTTATTGTTTGTTTTTTATCAATTGGAATTTGTAAAAAATTTACATTTTGAAATTCTCCATTATTGGCAAAAGCACTATATAAAGTAGTTAGTTCTTCGAGTGTAGTTCCACAGCCACCAAGTACAACAGAAAGCCCAAGTAAATTTTTTTTTCGTGCAATATCTTCAAAACCACAAGCAGATAATTTTTCAGTAAATGATTTTACACCCATTTTATTAAGCGTTTTTACTGCTGGTACATTGAGTGACAAAGCCAAAGCTTTTTCTATGCTTACATAACCATTGTATTGCTTGTCGTAGTTTACTGGCGCATAGCCGTCATAGTTTATTGGAACGTCAGAAATGAGCGTTTTTGGAGTTAAAAGACCTTTGTCTATCGCCATTCCATAAAGCAATGGTTTTAAAGTGCTTCCGGGTTGTCTTAGGGCATTTATTCCATCTACTTGACCAGCATTTTCATTATCATAAAAATCATTAGAACCTAAATAAGTTACCACATTCATAGAACTATTTTCAATTACAAAAATAGAGGTATTATGAATGTTTTGACCTTTAAAATTCTTCATGAAATTGGTTGCTATGACTTCAATGTTTTTTTGAAATGCTAGATTTAAATTGGTTTTTATATTTACCTTTTCAGTAAACTTATTTTTCATTCTTAAAGAAAAATGAGGTGCTTGTTTTGGAGAGTTGTATCTTTTGGCATCAAAACTTTCTGTTAAAGCATCTTCAATAGTTTCTTTTTCAAATACTTTGTGTTTTAAAAATCTTTTGAGCCATTTGTCTCTTTCTTGAACTATTAAATCGTTATTTTTTCCTGGTCGTAGAGAAGTTGGTCTGTTAGGAATAATAGAAAGTGCAGTAATTTCTGCCAAACTTAAATGATTTGGTTGTTTTTGAAGATATAAAACCGAAGCAGATTTTACGCCTTCAATATTGCTTCCATAAGGCACTAAATTTAAGTAAAGTTGCAAAATTTCTGCTTTAGAATATTTCCATTCTAGTTGAATAGCTCTAAACATTTCTACTATTTTGTTAATATAAGTTCTGTTTTTAGGATAAAGCATTCTAGCCACTTGCATGGTAATTGTAGAAGCTCCAGAAGTTCTTTTTTGTTGTATAATATTGTTCCAAAACGCTCTTGTAATAGCAATAGGATTTATTCCATAATGCCAATAAAAGTATTTGTCTTCTTTAAAAATTATGGCTTTTTTTAATTCAGGAGAAATTTCGTCTAATTCAGTAAATAAGCGCCATTTATCATTTTCAGTTAAGAAAGAATGCAATATTTCTCCTTTGGAAGCAACAATAGTTTTTGAGTAGGAAATATTACTCCTTACAGGAAATAATAAATTTAAAATAAAGAAACTTAAAAACATCGCAAGGAATATTTTTAACAATAAAATCGATTTTTTCTTTAATTTTAAAAGCATTATAAATTTTTACAAAGATAAGTTTTGTAACTTGTGAATTGAAACGTAGTAAGAAATGTTTTATTTTTTTCGACAAAAATGGTTCGGGCAGTTCTTGTCAAGTAAGCACACTTGACAAGGCGAAAGTCACTAATTTTATTGGCGTGAGCAAAAGGGTTTGGAACGTATTCCTCTTGAGAAGAGTTAGAGTTGTGTTGTTCGGATTAGAAATTAAATACAAAAGAGCGTTTCTGTTAATTTTTTTGTATTTCTGCCGTTTCGAGTGTTTTCACTTTAAACTCATTCATATTTTCGGGCGAAAAAAACATTTGTAATATTTACAATATCGTAAATCAAAAATCGTAAATAATAAAAATGTTCATAATCATACAATAAATTGAACTTATATCTTGTTAATATCATGTTATCTTCGTTTTTTATTAATTTATCTTATTCTTCTTTCTTATGAAAAAAATCTTATTTGCGCTAACTATTCTATTTTTTGTTTCTTCTTGTAAAAATGATACTACAGAAGTTCTCTTAAATTATTCCAACCTTTCAGAAAATTTAATGACAAATCAAAACTTTAGTTTTGTTTTTGATGAAGATTTAGTTCCTGATTCAATTATAAATATTTGGCAAAGTGGAAAAGAAAACTATATAAAGTTTTCTCCAGAAATAAAAGGAGAATACAAATGGCAAAGTGCAAGAGAACTTATTTTCTCACCTTTGGAAAGAATGCTGCCAGCAACAAAATATCAAGTAAATATTACTGACGAAATTTTGAAGTTTACAGAAGGCAAAAAATTTAAATCGCAAGATTTAAGTTTTCAAACAGCACTTTTAAATGTAAGCACAACAAATGTACTTTGGACAAAAAACGAACAAGGCAATGATTTGGTGAAACTAACTATAAATTTTAATCAAAAAATAGATCCTTCTGTTTTGAAAAATGAAATAGAAATTTCTTTGAACGGAGAAAAAGTTAATGCAGAATTGTTGAGTACATCTGTAAACGATGAAATGAACTATGCTTTAAAAGGCATTGAAAAAAGTGACGATGATTTGGTTTTTGATATTAAACTAAGTAAAAACATTAAACCAGTAAATGGAACACTTGGCAGAGAAGAAGCAATAGTTCGTCATGCATTATTAAATTCGCCATTTCACCTTTCTGTAAACGATGTAGAAATAAAACACGATGGAAGCAAAGGCGAATTGAAAGTAAAAATGTCGCAGCAGATTAAAGCAAAAGATTTAAAAAAGTTTATTAAAATAGTACCAAATATTTCTTATTCTGTTGCTACTACAGAAAGTGGATTTACAATTTCTGGAGAAAAATTTTCTGCTCAAGAAAAATATACTTTAACACTAAAAAAAGGTCTACAAGGAAAAGTAGGCGGGAAACTAAAATCTGATTACAATAAAGAAATTACCTTTGGAAAACTAAAACCACAAATTCAATTCGAAAAAGATAGAGCATTTTATTTGTCTTCGAAAGGTTTTAAAAACATAGAAGCCAAAATTATAAACGTAGAAAAAGTAAAAGTGATTATTTCTAAAGTTTATGAGAATAATTTAATTACTTCAAGAAGTCAAAACACTTGGTTCAATACCAGCGAAAGTTATTATGATAGCTATTATGATGACTATTATTATGACGATTATTATTACTACAACTCTTCAAACCAAATAATTCAGGATGTAGTTTATGAGCATACTTATGAAGCCGCAGATATGGTAAAAGCAGGTTCTTCTCGTTTGTTAAAAATAAATTTTGAAGATAAACTAAAAGATTACAAAGGAATATATCATATAGATATTCGCTCAGATGATGATAGATGGTTAAGTGATAGCAGATTTATTTCAGTTTCTGATTTAGGAATTATTGCCAAAGATGGTAAAGACTATATGTCGGTATTTGTAAATGCAATAAGTACTGCAGAAAGTGTTCAAAATGCTGTAATTAAAATTTATGGAAAAAATAATCAGCTTGCCGGCGAAGGACAATCAGATTCTGATGGTTATGCTAAAATAGAATTTATAAATAAAAAAGTAGCAGGTTTTAAGCCAGAACTCATTACGGTTTCAAAAGGAAACGATTATAACGTAATGATGCTAAAAGATACTAGAATTTCAACTTCTTCATTTGAAATAGGTGGTTATAGAAGTGCTTCAAATGGTTTGCAAGCATTTATATACCCAGAAAGAGATTTGTATAGACCAGCAGAAGAAGTACATTTTGCAGGTGTAATAAGAAACAATGATTGGCTTTCGCCAGGAGAAATACCTATAAAAATAGAAGTAAGAACACCAAATGGTAAGTTGCTAAAATCTATGAAAAAGACTTTAAATAACGAAGGTTCTTTCGATGCAGATTTTAAAACAAGTGCTGGAGATATTACAGGAAATTATGTAATAAATGTACATATTTCAAACGATGTGTTTTTAGCTTCTAAAGTTATAAAAGTAGAAGAATTTATGCCAGATAGAATTCGTGTGAGCACTTCTATAGAAGATAAAGAATATAGTATTGACGAAAAATTAAAACTAAAAATAAATGCTCAAAATTTGTTTGGCACACCAGCAGCAAATAGAAGTTATGAAGTAGAATTGAGTTTTAGAAGAAAGTATTTTAGACCAAAAGATTTTCCAAATTACAATTTTTATCAAAACACTAGAAACAATGACTTCTCAAAAGTATTAAGAACTGGAAAAACTGATGCTAAAGGAGATGTAGAAGAAGCCTTTGATATTTCAAAAGCTTATGCAGATATGGGAAAAATAGATGCAGTACTTTATTCTACCGTTTTTGATGAAACCAACAGACCAGTAAATAGAAAAGATGTTTTGAGTGTTTCTACACAAGAAGCTTACTACGGAATTGGATATTTCGACTATTATGTAGGAACAAATACACAACTGAATATTCCGATTGTAGCAGTAAATAAAGCTGAAAAATTAATAAATGGAGCCAAAACAAAAATTATAATCATTAAGCACGAATACAGAACTATTTTAAACAAATCTGGTTCTTATTATACATACAATTCTCAACCATACGAAAAAGTAGTTTACGAAAAAGAAATGTCTATAGATGGAAAGGAAACTATTGTTTATAATCCTACACTTTCTGGAAGATACGAAGTAAGAGTTTCTTCTGTAGATGCTCCAAATGCTTATGTAAGCAATTCATTTTATGCATATTCTTGGGGAAATACATCAAACAATTCTTTTGAAGTAAACAACGAAGGAGAAGTTGATATGCAATTCGATAAAGACAAATATGAATTAGGAGAAAATGCTACTATTTTATTTAAAACACCATTTGAT
>CAKZQD010000108.1 GCA_937139485.1 uncultured Bacteroidota bacterium
TCACCCTCTTATCTCCCTCAAGGGAGAAACATTCTTCGCAAAATTAGACTTACTGTATTTAAACGGATAGTCATTAAGAAAAAATATTTTTATTATCTTTGCAACGCAAACCAATAAATTTATACTATGAGCAATTACAAAATTTTAGAAGATCATCAGGTTGATACTTTAGAAAATGAAGCTTATTCTAATAAACTTATTATACATAATGATGATTATAATACTTTTGATTGGGTAGCAAGCGCACTTATAGATATTTGCAAACAAACTACTGTACAAGCAGAACAATGCGCTATGATAATACATACAAAAGGTAAATATTCTGTAAAAGAAGGCGAATATGAAAGCCTAAAACCTTTAAAAGATGCCATTACAGAAAGAGGTATTAATGCTACAATAGATTAAACTTTTCATTCAATTTTTCATTTAAATTTCTTCTATGCCAATTTTTCAATTAGGAAAAGATTTAGTATTTCCTAATCCCAAGTTAGCAGAAGATGGTATTTTGGCTATTGGTGGCGATTTGTGCCCAGAAAGATTACTTCTAGCATACACAAATGGTATTTTTCCTTGGTATAATAAAGGCGAACCTATTATTTGGCATGCTCCAAACCCTAGATTTGTTTTATATCCAAGTAAATTTAAAATGAGCAAATCGCTCAAAAGTCTTTATAATAAAGGGAAGTATAAAATTACTTTTAATCAAGATTTTGAATCTGTAATAAAAAATTGCCAGCAAGTAGATCGAGAATTTCAAGAAGATACTTGGATAACCAACGATATGTTTAAAGCTTATTGCCAACTCCATAAACTTGGTTTTGCAAAAAGTGTAGAAGTTTACAACAAAGATCATAAGTTGGTAGGCGGTTTATATGGCGTACATATAGGCGATGTGTTTTTTGGAGAATCTATGTTTCATTTAGAATCCAACACATCTAAACTGGCTTTTGCATATTTGATACAACATGTAAAACCAGCAATTATTGACTGTCAGGTACATACCGAGCATTTAGAAAGTCTAGGCGGAGAACATATTTCTTTAGCCGCTTTTCAAGCAGAATTAGATAAAAATATGAAACTCAAGTAAGCTTATTTAAAATAATTCTAAATAAAATCCTTCTATTTCGTAAAATATTTATCAAGATATATATCTTTGCAAAGTCTTGAAAAAATTAAGCGAAATAGGAGTTGGGCAAGTAATGATTATACATAGTTTTAGTCATCAAATAATAGCACGTAAGTTAATAACGATGGGTGTTATTCCAGGAAAAGAAGTTGAGATACTTAGAAAAGTTCCATTTCAAGCTACACTATATATTAGAGTTCAAGATTCTCATATAGCTATTCGAAAAGCAGAAGCTGAAAACATAATTATTTCTAAAAATGAGCAATAGAGAAGAAGTAAAAATAGCTTTGGTAGGAAATCCAAATTGTGGTAAAACTTCTGTTTTTAATATATTAACAGGTTTGCGACAAAAAACTGGAAACTTTCCAGGAATCACAGTAGATAAAAAAATAGGAAAACTCGCCCTAAATGGGATTTACGATGCCACTTTAATAGATTTACCAGGAACTTACAGTTTATACCCAATTTCTAGCGATGAGCGAATAGTAATACAATCTTTACTTCAAAAAAGCGATTCTAATTTCCCAGAATTAGTAGTTTACGTTGTAGATTCTATGCATTTAGAAAAAAATTTATTGCTCTTTACACAAATTAGAGATTTAGGAATTCCAGTAGTTTTAGCTTTGAATATGACAGACTTGGCAAATAAAAATGGAATTCAAATAAATACAGTAAAACTTGCCGAAAAATTAAAAACACCAGTTGTAAGAATTAGCGGAAGAACAGGCGAAGGCATTGAAGATTTAAAACAAGAAGTAATTAACTTATTAAACGAAAAACAAGATAATTCAAATTTTAGTTTTTATAAATTAGGCGAAAATGAAAAAAGTATCGCACGCCAGTTTCAAAAAATATTTCCAGAATACAATGAATATCAATCGCTGCTAATAGCGCATCATTATAATTGGTTGCCTATAGGTGAAGAAGCAAAAAAACAATGTAAAAAAACAATTGCAGAAAACAATTTTGATGATTTAGATGCTCAAGTAAATGAAACAATGAAACGTTTCAATGTTTTTGAACCAATTGTAAAACAAGTACTAAAAACAAGCGATAAAAAAAATGAATTCACTAAAAAAATAGATAGTGTTTTAACTAATAATTTTTTAGGAATGTTCATTTTCTTAGCTATTATGATAGTTGTATTTCAGTCTATTTTTGAATTGGCAGCATTTCCAATGGATTTAATAGATAATGCCGTAGGAAATTTAGCAAGCTTTACTAAAGCAAATTTACCAAGTGGTTGGTTTACAAATTTACTTACAGACGGATTAATTGCAGGTATTGGAGGGATAGTAATTTTTATACCTCAAATAGCTATTTTATTCTTTTTTATTAGCATTTTAGAAGAAGTTGGTTACTTAGCAAGAGTAGCATATATGCTAGACAATGTAATGCAAAAATTTGGCTTAAACGGAAGGAGTGTAGTTGCATTAATATCTGGCGGAGCCTGTGCTATTCCAGCTATAATGAGTACCAGAACAATTTCAAACCCAAAAGAAAGACTCATAACAATTTTAGTAACACCTTTTATAAGTTGTTCTGCGAGAATACCTGTATATGCTATTTTAATTGCATTTGTAGTTCCCAGAACGCAGGTATTTGGCTTTTTCAACATGCAGGGCTTGGTTTTTATGACAATGTATTTATTAGGAATTTTAGCAGCATTGGGTTCAGCTTTTATTTTAAGTAAAATGATTGGAAAAACAGAGCAAAGCTTTTTACTGCTAGAATTGCCAGATTATAAAATGCCATCTTGGAGAAATATAATGTTTGAAGTATGGGAAAAAGTTCGTCAATTTCTTTTTGATGCAGGAAAAATTATTATTATTATTTCAGTATTATTATGGTTTTCTGCAAGTTATGGTCCACCAAAGCAAATAGCAAAAGCAGAAAAAGAAGCTATTGAATATGCGCAGTTAAACAATTTAAATAAAGTAAAAACAGAAGATTTAATTTCGGCAAAAAAACTAGAAGTTTCGTATATAGGTTATGTAGGAAAATTTATAGAACCAGCTATAAAACCACTTGGTTATGATTGGAAAATTGGAATAGCACTTATTAGTTCATTTGCAGCTAGAGAAGTTTTTGTAGGTACTATGGCTACTATATATAGTATAGGAAGCGAAGAAGAACAAAGTTCTATACAACAAAAAATGCGTAATGAAATAAATCCAGAAACTGGCGGCCCAAGGTTTACACTAGCAGTTTCCTTATCTTTACTTATATTTTATGTATTTGCAATGCAATGCATGGGAACTTTAGCAGTTGTTTATAGAGAAACAAAAACTTGGAAATATCCAATTTATCAGTTTGTGTTTATGACAGGCTTTGCTTACCTTTTTAGTTTAGTAGTATATCAAGTTTTAAAATAATTGGCATTGTTTTAGCGTTGTTACTAGTATGAATAGTATTCAATTATATTTTATTACACTCTCCTTATTTGTAAGTTTTTCTTTACTGGCTCAGTATGAATCATTAAATCAAAATGACTTTATAAAGCTTCCAACTTTAAAAGAAGAAATATCATTAGACGAAAATTTTGATTATGATTTAGTAAATGTTGGTGTAATGCATTTTACAAACATATATAGACAATCAAAGAATAGAAACTTACTTTCTTACAACATAAATTTAGAAAAATCAGCCTCTCTACATTCAGCTGAAATGAAAAAGTATAATTTCTTTGACCATATAAATAGAAGAAATAAAAATTTAAAAGATTTAGACGACAGAGCAGATGAGGCTGCTTATGAAAAATATTCAGAACTTTCAGAAAATTTGTACTATGGCTATATAGATTTAAGAAATATAGCTACTTATGAAGAGCTTATAAAAACAATATTGAAAGCATTTCAAGACTCCAAGCCGCATAACGAAAATTTACTAAATAAAGACTTGAAAGAAATGGGTGCTTCAATAGTATTTAAAAATAATAGCGAAGATGGTTTTCTATATTATTATGTTACCCAAAGCTTTGGTACCAGATTTACATTTTAATGTGTACAAGATTTAGGAGTCATTTTTAAATTCCAAAATTGCGAACCGGCAATAATTAAACCTGAAACAATTTCTAATATAGTATTGTTTAAACTATGTTCATGGTTGAAAATATGGATATAAACAGACAAACTAATTCCTAAAAAAAATAGAACAAGTGGTAATATATTTTTATGGTGGTTAAAAAAAGCATGAAATAAAGAATAAGAACCTAAAACAATAACAGAACCAATTAAAATAAGCTCTACAGTATGGTTTATGCTTACAAAAATGTTTAAAAAAGGTAGTGTAGCAATAATTATTGGAAACGCTATGCAATGAATAAGACAAGCAAGCGATAACCAATAGCTGTATTTTAAAAATTTATGGTTTTCCATAGTTGAGATTAATATTAAGGCTACAAAATTAAAATTATTTAAAGAAAAATTACCGAATTTGCAAAAAGTAATTATCTTTGGTAACTAATTTAAGTTATACAAACTATTAATACAGATATATGAAAAAAATCTTTACTTTAATTTTATTGGCAAGTTTTACATTGGGTTTTGTTTTAGAATCAAATGCTCAATTTGTTGATATTGGTTCTGGAACTACCGTAAATGGTACTACTACTTCATCACCAATTAATATTTGGTATAGGAGTAATCATTACCAAGTCGTCTACACTTCTGCTGAATTATATGCTGCTGGAGCTTTGCCTGGAGGTACTATTTCAGGTTTAGGTTGGTATGTAACAGGTGCTCCAAATACAAGTTTACCAAATTATTCAATTAAAATGAAACACACTACAGCTGCAGATGCATCTGTGTATGATGGAACTGGATTGACAACTACTTTAACTATACCTTCTCATAATCCTACAGCTGGCGGATATGATGTAAATACTTTTTCAAACAATTTTGTTTGGAATGGAGTTGATAATATTCTTGTTGATGTCTGTTTTGATATGGTAAGTGCATTTAATGGGTCTGGTCAGGTAAGAACATTTGCTGGTAATGCAAGGTTTGTTCGTTCAGATGGTTCTTCACAATGTTCTAGCCCTACAATAACAAATCAATCTGTAAGAGCACAAGTTAGGTTTGCAATGACAGGAGGGGCTCCAATTACTTGTCCACAACCTACTGGTGTAAACGTTTCAAGTGTTACTGCTACTTCTGCAGATGTAAGTTGGACAACTGGAGGTTCTTTAGTTTGGGTTGTAGAATACGGGCCAGCAGGATTTACGCCGGGTTCTGGTACAGGTACTGCAATTACAACAGGAACCAATCCATTAACAATTACAGGATTGAACCCAGCAGAAAATTACGAAGTATATGTTAGAGATGTTTGTACTGTCGGAGATTCTTCTTTTAATGTTGGACCAGAAAGCTTTACAACACCCGGAACTTGTGGTTTATTTGAATTAGAGTTATATGATACTTTTGGCGATGGCTGGAATGGTGGTACTATAGATTTATCAATAAATGGAGTAGTTGAATACCCTGGTCTAACTGTTGCTACTGGAAACGGGCCTTTTATTCTTAGTTTTCCATTAAATATCAATGATGTTGTTTCAATAGATTATACAGCAGCAGATTTTCCTGGTGAAAATGAATATACTTTTTATGATGAAGCTGGAGCAGTAATTGTATTTGAAGGAAGCGGTGGTGCAACCCCAAATGATTATTTTTATCAAGCTTGTCCTACATGTCCTAGACCTACTGGTCTTACTGGTACAGGTATCACAATTAATAGTGTAGATTTATCTTGGACTACAGGTGGAGCTTCAAATTGGCTTATTGAATACGGTCCTGCAGGATATATTCCAGGCTCGGCTGCTGGTACTGTAGTAAATGCAACTACAAATCCTTTTACACTTACAGGTTTATCGGGTTCTACACTTTATGATGTGTATGTAAGAGATACTTGTGCAGTTAATGATGTAAGTATTTATTCTGATGTGTTTAGTTTTGGAACACCATGTGGAATTGCAACTGCACCTTATTATGAAACTTTTGATGGCGCTTTAGCATTACCGTATTGTTGGACAACTGCTGGTTCTACTCCTTGGAGATATGAGAGCTCAAATGGAAGTGGAGGCTTCCCTTCGCCTAATTATGGAGTCCAAAATTCTGTAGATCATACTACTGGTATGGGTAATTTTACATGGATAGATGCAGGTAATATTGGAGCAAATGAGTTAGCTACCTTGCCAATAGATTACTCTGGTTTGACACAAGGAATTGTAGGATGCTGGGTTAAGAGTAATAACATTGATGATATAGCTCAAAATAGATTGCAAATAGATGCATTTAATGGTGTTACTTGGGATTCAATTGCTAGTTATAGTGGTAATTTCGATGGTTGGAGAAGGTTTTATACATTAATTCCAGCATATCTTCCAGATACTACTACATTTAGATTAGTTCAATTTGAAGGTAATTCAGGAGGATCATCATTTTTTAATGATATACTAGTAGATGATTTCTTTGTTGAAGAAGCACCAACTTGTATAAACTCTGAGGATTTAGTGTCTACTATTATTGATCCTACTACAGTTCAATTAGCTTGGACAGCTGGCGGAGCAACTAATTGGATAATAGAATATGGAGCTCCTGGGTTTTTACCAGGAACTGGTGTTGGTACAACAGTTAGCACTTCATCAAACCCATTAGTGTTGAATGTAAATTCTGGAACAGATTATGATTGGTATGTTACAGATTCTTGTGGTGTAAATGATTTAAGTTGGGAAAGTTATGTAAATAATTTTAGAATGCCTGGTCAAGTTGATTGTGACTCTGCCGCTACTAATTTTACTTATTGTCATCCTGATGAGTCAATAGAAACTTATACTTATCAATCTACAGATGCCTCTGTTCAATTACATTTTGTATTTAATGCTGGAGTAACTGGAAATGGAGCAGATTTTGCAATATATGATGGTCCTGATAATACTTTCCCAGTTATATTTTCATCTGCTGGTAATGCTAATATGGCAGGTTTTGAATTTACTTCAAATAGCTCTATAGTAACATTTGAATATAATTCTACTGGCTTTTCAAGCGCATGTAATACAGCAATGGATTTTGATGTAAATTGTTGTGTTGCTACTTATGCAACTGAGCTTGTATATATATGTGTAGATAGTTCAACTACTCTTGCTGATGGTGTGGTAGTTATGGATCCAGGAGCATATAGTGCTACAGTACCAAATGTAAAAGGATGTGATAGTATAGTTAGTTATTCAGTATTTGTAATTCCAGACTCAACTTCGTTTAATGACGTTATTTGTATAGGAGATAATTATCTTTTTGAAGATGGTAGTTCAACCAATGTTGCTGGTCAATATTTTGTAACTGTTCCAAATAAAAATGGATGCGATAGTACAATTAATGTAAATTTAACTGCCGTATCACCAACATTTTCAACTATAAATGAAGCGATTTGTCAAGGAGATTCTTACTCTTTACCTAATGGGGTAAATGTAACTACTACTGGAAGCTATGATGTTTTATTTACTAATGAGGCTGGTTGTGATAGTACTGTAACTTATATGATAACAGTAAATCAACCAACTATTGGTTCTCAAACGGTTCAAATTTGTGAAGGTCAAGATTTCTTACTCCCAGATGGTGTGACTGCTTCAGATACAGGTACTTATACTAGTGTTATTACAAATGTTAATGACTGTGATAGTACAGTAACAACAAATGTAGTAGTAGTAAAAACAACTTTCTCTGATGTAATAATAGAAATTTGTGGAGATGAAACTTATACACTTTTAAATGGTGATGAAGTAGATGAATCTGGTGTATATAATATTAGTATAGATAATATGGCTGGTTGTGATAGTATTGTTACAGTTTATGTTTCTAAGTGTAATGCTATTGGTGATTTAGATGAAGATAATATTTTGAGTTTATATCCAAATCCTGCTATGAATGAATTGAATATTATTTTAAACGAAACATTAGTTAACAATGCGAACTTCAAAATAATTAATGCAGTTGGTCAAGTTGTTTATACGCAAGATGTAGTAACAGAAAATACTATGAAATTAAACGTTTCTGATTTCAGTGACGGAATGTACTTTATTGTATTAAGTGATACTGAAAACACTTCTTTACATAAATTTATAGTTGCAAAATAATTATAAATAAATTAAAACTTAAAAAACCCTTTATATATTTGTAAAGGGTTTTTTTAATATAAAAAATAATAAAATGAATTATAGTAATATAAAGTTTCTTGTTTTAGATGTAGATGGCACACTTACAGATGGAGGTATATATATAAGTGAGTCTGGTGAGGAAATGAAAAAGTTTAATACCAAAGATGGTAGAGGTATTATTGAACTAATGAAAACGGGTGTAGAAGTTGGATTGATTAGTGCAGCAGTAAGTAGTAAAATTGTAAAGCAAAGAGCTTCGATGTTAAAAATTAAATATTTTTATTCTGGTAATGCAGACAAAGTAGAAATATTAAACCAATGGTTAGATGAATTAGATTTATCATTTAACGAAGTTGCTTTTATAGGAGATGATATAAATGATGCTAGAATAATGCAAGAGGTTGCACTTTCTGCGGCTCCAACAGATGCACTTGGCGAAGTAAAAAATATCGCAAATATTATATTAGAGAAAAAAGGCGGCCAAGGTTGTGTAAGAGAATTTATAGATAGAGTATTTTCTGAAAGACTTATTTTAAATAGATAGTAACTAATCTCTAATAAGGACTTGAAGTGTTTCTCTAGTTCGTTGTTCTAATAATACATTTTTATTTCGTAAGAATGTATCTTCAGTATAAAAATCAAAATGTCTTATTGTTATAAGGCTTAAATTATTATTGAAACGAATTTCAAAGTTTTTTGAAAGTTCATCTTTTATTGCATCTATTTTTTCTGGTTTATTGTTTACAACTACAGATAGTGTTATTGCACCAGTTTGAATAGTATTAATTTTCAATCTATTATTGTCAAATGATTTAAGAATAATTCTTAAATTTTCTGCTTCAGTAAATGAAAAATCTTTTGAAGAAAAACTGAGTAAAACTTGGTTCTCTTTATATACAATTATAGGAGGATATTCTATTACTTCATTACTGTTTTTAATTAATGTTCCATTTTCTTCGGGTGTTTTATAAGATCTAACTTCAAGAGTTATATTTTTATTTTGTAAAGGTCTTATTGTTTTAGGGTGAATAACTTTTGCACCATAATATGTCATTTCGGTAGCTTCTCTATAGCTCATTTTTTTTATGAAAATGGCTTCTGTATAATTATTGGGGTCTGAATTGTAAACGCCTTTTACATCTTTCCAAATTGTTAATTTATCAGCATTGAGAATATTTGCGAAAATTGCTCCTGTAAAATCTGAACCTTCTCTACCTAATGTTGTTGTAAATTTTTCACTTGTTGCACCAATAAAGCCTTGCGTAATTATTGTTTGATTGTTGGTAATTAGGTCATTATTTTCAATCAAGTTTTTTGTTTTTTCCCAATTTATTTTTGCATCGGTATAATGGTTGTCTGTTCTTATTATTTGCCTAGCATCTAATAACACATTTTTTATACCTTCTTGTTTTAGATATTCACTTACAATAGTAGTGCTTGCTAATTCTCCAACTGAAATTATTTGATCGTAAATGTATCCGTATAAAGTTGATGTGTTTGAAGCACAAAAGGATTCTACATTATCAAAAATGGCAAAGATTTTAAATTTTATATTGTGATTTTCTGGAAACAGTTGCTCACTTACCATAAGATGGTATTCTCTAATTTCTCTAATGTAATTAAGATATTTTTCATCTTTGCTTACATAATTATTTACTACATCTTCAAGTGCATTAGTAGTTTTGCCCAGCGCCGAAACAACAATAATCTTTTTACCATCAAGGTTGTTTGAAATTATTTTTGTAATATTTTTTATTCCTTCAGCATCAACAATAGATGCTCCTCCAAATTTATATATCTCCATACATTTTTTATATCTTTGACAAAGTTAATTAAGATATTATTAATACAATAGACAACTTGAAAGTTGTTGTATATAAGAAAAGACAATGAAGAAAATAAGCAATGCTGATTTAGGTAGAATTTCTATAGATGAATTTAAAAAAACGGCTAAAACACCTTTGATAATAATTCTTGACGACATTAGAAGTTTAAACAATATTGGTTCGGTATTTAGAACCAGCGATGCCTTTAAAATAAAGAAAATATACTTGTGTGGCATTACTGCAAAACCACCACATAGAGAAATTCAAAAAACGGCTCTTGGCGCAACCGAAACGGTAGAGTGGGAGCATAGAGAAAATATTTTGGATTTGATTTGTGAATTAAAAGCTTCAAAAACAGAAGTTTATGCCGTTGAGCAAGTAGAACAAAGTATTTCTCTTGAAAATTTTGAACCAAAAAAAAGTACAGATACTGCTATTATTTTTGGAAATGAAGTAATGGGTGTTTCACAAGAAGCGATAAATATCTGTGATGGATCTATCGAAATACCTCAGTTTGGCACGAAACATTCTTTAAATATTTCAGTTAGTTGTGGGCTTGTAGTTTGGGATTTGTTTGCTAAGTTGAGTTTTTGAAATATAAAAAAGCAATAAGTTTGTTAGACATCTAAGTTCTTAACAGTGTCTAATAATATTATCTCAACTTAGTGCGTAATATATATTCAACGCTCACTTTTTTGCCATTTTTTATACCAGGTTTAAAAAATCCATTTAACTTTTTTAAATTTGTTTCTACTATATTATTTAGAATATTACTTTCTCCTCTCTTTATTTTAATATTTGAAATAAAACAGTTTTTTTCTACTATAAAAGAGAAATATATCCAATCTGGATACATTTTGATAAGAGAATCTATTTGATTTGACCTGTTTTCGATTTTTGATACTTCTTTTGTTATAGCATAATAATTACATTCATTTAATTCACTCAAATCTAAGCTGTCACATTGTAGATTAAAAACGGGCATAGTATCAAGAATTTTATATAAATCTTTTCTGACTTTTTTTTCTACTTCACTCCAATCATAACAAGTAATTACCTTAGTTTCATTAGACTCGATAAATGGCGTGTCAGTTTTTAAATGTGTTACTTTTGTCTCAGAATTACTTACTACTATACTATTTGTTTTTTCGCTTTGTGAAATGTTTGCTGTAAAAAGAAGGGTTAAAAAAAATAAACTCATATTTTATATAACGCTGTAATTATTAAAAAATTATTTTAAAAAAAATCTTTGCTAGATAAAAATCAAACAAACAATACTTCACTTTCATCAAAAACCTCCAAAACCTTGGTTTTATCCTTACAAAACCCCAACATAAAACCACCACCGCCAGCACCACATATTTTCAAAAAGAAATCTTTGTTTTTTAAAGCAGTTTCCCAAATAGAAAGATGTTTTTCTAAAATTAAGAACTTGAAATTTTCTAAATGAAGAGCAGAAAGCTGTTCTATTTTGGTATAAGTGTTTTCTAAATTCTGGTCTAAAAAATCTTTAATAATATCATTCGTTAATGGTATTATTTTATTATCTACTTTTTGAGAAAAAACGGAATTGCTAGTATAAGTTTCTAAAAATAAATTTACCAAAGGCGCCGTTTTTCTAGCTTGTTTGGTGTCTATTAAAAAAACATGAAATTCGTTTATACTTTTTAAGTCAAAATCATTGATTTCAGTTTTGTTTTGAGTAACTAAAACAGATTTTTCTAAATAAGAAACCAAAGGATCTAAGCCCGAACTTTTCCCGTGAAAAGCAGCTTCCATTCCACCTAAAATCGTTTTTAATTCCTGAGGTGTTTTGTTTTTATCTTTTGCATAAGCATCATAAACACCCGCACAAATAGCACCAGAACTTCCCAATCCGTACCCAATAGGAATATTCATATTGATAAGTAAGCCTTTTTCGATATCTGTTTGAAAAGTATCTAAGTCGAAAAGAGGAAATAAGCTGGAAGTATTTTTTATTTGACTAAAAATTAATTGTAATACGAGCTTAGATTCTTGAATGCTTAAATCATTTTGCTCAAAACTCAAACGACTAAAATATGCATAAAATGGCATTGCCAAACCGTTTGCACCTTTGTTTATAATGTGCTCACCAAAGAGTAATATTTTAGAAGGGAATTTTTTAATCATTGTTAGGTGTTTGATGTTGGTTGTTTGGTGTTAGTGAACCCGTCATTCTCAACTTGATTGAGAATCTTAGCGAAATTATAAGATTTCAACTTTTTCTAATGTGTAATGAAATTTATGGTTAAAGATTAAGTTATAAGTCGTTTTAAAATTAAAAGTGTGTGAAAGATTCCAAATCAAGTTTGGAATGACGCTCAGTTTTTACACCTGACATCGTGCACAAAACATCCAACATCGTGCATCAAACACCAAACACCAAACATCCAACATCTAACACTTAACCGATCCATTCCCAACTTGATCTTCTATAATCACGCCATTTTCACAAAGCTCCAGCAATTCATCTTGTATAAATTTTTGAACTTCTGTAGCTATATTTTCTGGGTAAAGTAAATGAATATTTGGTCCAGCATCTAGCGTAAAACAAACTGGTAAACGGGTCTTTTTTCTAAATTTTCTTATGCTATCTATCATTACAATAGTAGAAGGTTGCAATAAAATAAACGAAGGATTTGAAGTCATCATCAAAGCGTGAAGTGTTAATGCTTCCAATTCTACAATTTGCATAAAAGTATCTAAATCGCCATTTTTCATAGCAGTCATAAGCTTAGCTAAATTTTCATTGGCTTGTTTAAAACGAACGTCCGCATAAGGATTTTCGTTCATCATTTTATGCCCAAGTGTGCTACTTACTTCTTTTACAGCACTTGAAGCAATCAAAATACTGTTTTTGAAAGTATGAAAAATTGGATCTACGCTTTCATGTACATCTATTGCATATAAATTTGAACTTCCTTCTATTTCTGGGTGTTCGCCCCATTGTCCTAGTTTTGGATATACCGAACGCGAAGCAGAACCAGACGCTAAACGAGACAAATAAGATGCTTTTTTCAAGAAAAAATCTTTGTCTGAAAGATTAGCAAAAAGTTTATTTTCTATTTCGCACAGTCCCATACAAAGCGCCGACATTGCCGAAGCAGAACTTGCTATGCCCGCAGAGTGTGGAAATGAATTGGTCGAGCTGATTTCAAAATCCAATTCTTGATAAAAAGGATTAATATCTTCTACAGATTGCATAAATTTTTCAATTTTAGCACCAAAAGCTTCATTTTTTTCTCCTTCAAAAAAAAGTACTACTTTTCCTGTTCCGTTTTTGTATTTCAATGTCGTTTTAGAAAACGCGTTTTCAAGTGTAAAACTTACAGAAGCATTTGCAGGCATTTGTCTACCATATTTCCCCCAATATTTCACTAATGCAATATTTGAAGGACTTTTCCAAGTTGTTTCTCCGTTTATATTTTGGTTTCCTACTTTTTGTGTATTTATAAATTCGTTCATTGTTTTAGCTTTTGGCTATTAGCTTTTGGCTATTGGCTCAAAAACTTTAGCAATTTTTTATTCAAGTCAAAAATACTTTTGTACTTACTACTTTAAACTTATTACTTTTTGTAAACCATCTCATCATAAGAAAAAATAGTCTCCATTCCTTTGTTATTAATATAATCAGTTAATCTTTTTTTATCTAACTCGGTTGCTATCAATACAAAATCGCCACCCCAACCACCAAGCGATTTTGCTGCTCCGTTTAGGTCGGCAAATATACCATTATTTAGTGTTGGAGTTTTTAGTCGTTCAGACAAAAGTGTCTCATGTTCTAAAATTACACCTTGAATTGTCTTCAAATCTTTGGCTTCGCTAAATGCTGTTCCTAAGTCGGAAACCCTTTGAATAAAAGCCTCTGTGCTTTTAGATTCTCTATAATGTGCTATCGCTTCTCTAGAATTTTTCTTTTTGCCTAAGTAAACAAAAAATAAATTTTCCTGCATGGGAAGTTTTAAATCTAGCGTTTCCCAGGAGGCTTTGTTGTCTTTTTTTGAATAAAAAATAGCTTTATCTTCGCCAGCATTTGCCAAATCGTAACCAGAGCCACCAAATGTTTTTTCGAGCAAAACAAAAGGATCTACATTTGCCCATTCAGATAAACAATATAAAAGTGTAGAGCTAGAACCTAAACCCCATTTTCTGTTAAATTCTAATTGTGTTTTAAATTGATAAGATTTGTTTCCGAAAGCACTTGGATTTAAATCTTTGATAACAGCAATGATTTTTTCAAGCATTTTATTCTCTTCCGTTTGTTGAAGTGAAGTAGAATCGTAGCTCAACCATTTTTCATTATCTACAGTATAACTTTCCCAAGTAATTTGTGTTTTTTCATCATCTATAGAGGCAACTTTAAGGCTTTGACCAAATTTGGTGGGAATAGAAAGTGCTTTTGCACCGTCCAAGACGGCATATTCTCCTGTGAGGAGTAGTTTTCCGTGTCCGTAGAATTTTTTGGTTTTGGTATGTGTCATTTGGGTTATGAGGATAGTGAAAAAAAGAAATGTATTTATTATCTATTTTCTTTATTGATTTTTGTTGGATTTTGTCTTACATCAAAAATATCTGTTATAATAATATTGCCATCAAAGTGAATGTATATAATTTTATAATTTCCAGAAAGAAGATAATAATGTATATCTTCTTGATTTTGTATACTTAGCTCTTTTTGACCCAAGTTTGGATGAATTTTTAGTTCATTTACTCGATATATAATCTTTGTTTTTATAGCTTTTGCTATTCGGATATTAGCTTTGAATTTATAAAACTTGTATATTTCTGTAAGTATTTTTTTAGAGTGACTAGAAAAAATTATTTTCATTACCAATTTTCTGATTCTTTTTCTAAATCTTCTAGCGTGATATAATTACCCTCTAAATATTGTTTTTTAGATAGTAAAGATCTGGCTATCAAATCTGCTTGAGTAAGCGGTTTTCCATCAACAGTAGAACCAACTATTTTTTCTTCTTCTTTTGTAGTATAAGTCATAGTGCTTTCGTTTAAAACATCATTTTCTTCATTTATTTGATACTCGTCTTTTAAAATTTGCTTCACTTTAGTGTACATTTCATTAATCAAAGCTTCATTTTGAATACTTATTATTTTTTGAATTAAATCTAGTTTTGTTTCGTGAATGTTCATTTTAAATTTTCTTTCTCAAAGATAGAAAAAAATATCTAATACTTTTTGGCTTTAGTTTACATATAATAGTTCCAGTATTAAAAGTAAAAAAAATAAAGACATTGATATTGGGAATAAAATCAAACCTATTTTTTGTTGGAAGTAAATATGTTTTGGCTGTTTCTTTTCATTTTTCAAATACCAAAAAGATACATCTTTTGGCATTTCACTATTTTTGATTTTGAAATTATTTTCCATCTTTTGGATTAAAAACAAAGAGATAACTGGAGATATTAAATATAATGAAGTTAAATGTCCAAAAAGGAAAGTGCATAAAATTCCCTTAAATGCAAAAAAAAATTGACATTTTAAATAATGTGTCGTAGTATTTTCTTACTGTATGTGAACTCATCAGATACAGAAAAGAAACGAAACTTCCCCCAAAAAGGTAATAAGTAAAATGATAACTAAAAGCTTCAATAAATTCAGCCATATTTTTAATTTGAATTGGCAAATTAATTGATTCTTTGGTTCGTTAAACCACTCTCAAGCCCATCACAAACGCTCTCACAGAACTCACGGAAATCACTTTATCATTAAAATAAGCGACTGCTTTTTCTATTTCTTGTTCTGTTGCTTGAAACTGACTTAATATATTGTTCAAGTGCATTTTCATGTGTCCAGCTTGTATTCCAGAAGTGGTTAATGCTCTTACGGCACCAAAATTTTGTGCTAAACCTACACAAGCTACTATGCTCATAAGTTGGTGTGCATTTGGCTGTCCCATTATTTCCATAGACTTTTTAGCCAAAGGGTGTAAACCTGTCAGTCCACCAACTGTTCCAAGTGCCAATGGAATCGTAATACTAAAAGTAAAAATATCGTCTTTCACTTCTGCGTGTGTTAAAGATTTGTATTCGCCAGTAATAGCTGCATAGGCGTGCGCACAAGCTTCTACGGCTCTAAAATCGTTTCCTGTTGCTATAATTACAGAATCTATTCCGTTCATTATACCTTTGTTATGAGTTGTTGCTCTATAAGGATCTACTTCTGCTATTCTTACCGCTTGCGTAAATTTCTCAGCAAACTCTTCTGCGTGCATCAATCCATTTTGGAAAGTCCCCAAGTCTTTTACCGAGCAGCTTACCGATGCCGTAACCGTACAATCTGGTGTTAAGTTAGAAAGAATACACATAATCACTTTTACATTTTTTTCTTTCAAAGTAAATGCTGTGCTCAGTTGAATTTCGTCTACTAAAATATTTCCAAATGCTTCTAAACATGAGTTTATAAAATTGGCTCCCATAGAATCCACCGTTTCAAAACTGCATTTCAATTGAAACAAATCTTTTTCTTTATCGGTAAAATTTAAGAGTTCAATATCTAAAATTCCACCGCCTCTTTTTTCCATATTGGCAGTAATTGCTTTTACACCTTCTATCAATTTAGATTTTAATTCTGGAAAAAATTCTTCTAGTTTTTCTTCGCTTCCTGGGTAAGTAAAATGTACTTGTCCTATTTTCACAGAATTGTTGATAGTGGTTTTAAAACCGCCTTTATTGTACCAAAATTTTGCTGCGTTTGAAGCAGCTGCTACTACAGAACTTTCTTCTGTAACCATTGGTATTGCATAATCTTTTCCGTCTATCAAAAAGTTTGGTGCTACACCAAAAGGCATGTGAAAATTTGAAATGGTGTTTTCACTAAAACCGTCAAATATTTTTTGCTCTTCAATGTTGTCGTGCCAGTATTCTGCAAAGTCTTTTACTACATCAATGGGGTTGGAATACAAAAAGTTTTGAGCCAACCATTTGATCTTATCTGTTTTGTTTAGCTTCGAGAAGCCTGATACATTTTTCTTTTCCATAGCGCAAATATGTTTACGTCCTTACAAAAGTACGAATATTATGTTAGTTAATAGGTGTCAATTCACAAAAACTGTACTTGTTTCTAAGTATGAGTATTGTATTTGGACTATGAAGTATTTATTTTTTATTGTTGAAATGCAAATTTTAGTTATGAATTTATTATATCTTTGATGTAGAACATTCGTTATGCAAAACCATAAATATCCTTTTACTAAGAAGGAACATGTAAAAGACACTTATTTTGGAAAAGAAATTGAAGATCCTTATCGCTGGTTAGAAAACGATATTTCAGAAGAAACAAAAAAATGGGTTGCAGCACAAAATAAGTTTACGCAAGCTTATTTGCAAAAACTTCCCAATGCAGAAAAAATAAAAGCCAGATTGTCTGCCGTTTGGAATTTTGAAAAAAATATGATTCCATTCAAAAAAGGAAAATATTTATATTGTTTTAAAAATTCTGGTGTACAAAATCAAAATATTTTATATAGAGAAAATGAAGAAGGAATTGAAGAATTGGTTTTAGACCCTAATACTTTTTCTGAACATGGAACTGATAGTTTGGGAATAATAAAATTCTCTAAAAACAATAAATATCTTGCCTATAAAATTTCTGAAGGCGGAAGTGATTGGGGTAGAGTTGTAGTTATGGATTTGAAAACCAAACAAATAATAGAAGAAAATGTGTTAGATATAAAATTTTCTGACATTTCTTGGCTAGGAGATGAGGGCTTCTATTATTCAAGCTATAAGCTAGATACTGGAAGTAAATTATCTGCAAAAACAGATAGACATTTTATGTTTTACCATAAACTTTTTACTCCGCAAAATGAAGACGAAATTGTGTATGGTGCTGATGAAAAATATAGATATGTAAATGGCGGAATTACAGAAGATGAACGCTTTCTTATTGTTTATGCAGCAAATAACACTTCATCAAATCAAATATTTTGTAGAGACTTAACTAAAAAATCTGAAATAGTAGAATTAACAAATTTTGAAAATAACTATTCTTATGTAATAAGCAGCAAAGGAGAAGATTTAATTATTTTGACCAATAAAGATGCCCCAAACAATAAAATAATAAAAGTAAATGTCAATAAACCAGATGTTTGGCAAGATATTATTCCAGAAGATATAAGTTTAGAAAACGCAAGTACTGCTGGTGGATATATTTTTGTAAGTTATCTAAAAGACGTAAATACTTTAATAAAACAATACGATTATGAAGGTAATTTCATTAAAGAAATAAACTTAGAAAAACAAGGAACTATAATTGGTTTTAATGGAAATATAGATGATGAGGAAACCTATTTTCAGTTTACAAACAATACAACACCAATAAGCACATATAAATATAATTTAAAAACTGAAGAAGCTAAATTATTTTGGAAACCTAAAGTAGATGTTGAATTAAATAATTTGGTTTCTAAGCAAGTTTTTTATACTTCAAAAGATGGTACCAAAATACCCATGACTATTTCGCACAAAAAAGGAGTAAAACTTAATGGAAAAAATCCTAGCATACTTTATGGTTATGGAGGTTTTACAGCAAGTTTAAGACCATACTTTAGTATTATAAATTCTGTATGGCTAGAAATGGGTGGAGTTTACGCTGTCGCAAATTTAAGAGGCGGCGGCGAATACGGGCGGGCTTGGCACGATGCAGGTATTAAAATGAAAAAACAGAATGTATTTGATGATTTTATAGCCGCAGCAGAATTTTTGATAACAGAAAAATATACAAGTTCAAAACATTTGGCTATAAAAGGCGGCTCAAACGGTGGCTTGCTTGTAGGTGCAGTCATGCTGCAAAAACCAGATTTGTTTCAAGTTGCACTTCCAGCAGTTGGGGTTTTAGATATGCTGCGCTATCATAAATTTACATCTGGTGCAGGTTGGTCTTATGACTATGGCACCTCAGAAGACAGTATAGAAATGTTTGCGTATTTATTGAACTATTCACCATTGCACAATGTAAAAGAAAATGTAAACTACCCTGCTACATTAATAACTACTGGCGACCATGACGATAGAGTAGTGCCAGCACATAGTTTTAAATTTGCAGCAACTTTGCAAAATAAAAATAAAGAAAATAAACTTCCTTTACTTATAAGAATAGAAACAGACGCAGGACACGGAGCTGGAAAATCAACCGAAAAATTAATCAACGAAAATGCAGATATTTTAAGTTTTACTTGGCATTACTTAACAAAAAGTTAATCAAGATGTGAAATATAAATTTTGGAATGTTATTTGTTTATTCTAATTTTGTACAAAACAAATTTACAAATGAAAAAATCTATTTTAATATTATTAATTACAGCTTTTACTTTTAATTCAATTTTTGCTCAAGACGAAATAGTTGGAACTTGGTTTAACACCGCCAAAGACGGAAAAGTAGAAATTTATAAATCTGGAGAAAAATTTTTTGGTCAAATAGTTTGGTTAAAAGATGCTAAAACCGACTTAAAAGAAATCTACGATTATATTGCATTAGATTCAAAAAGATATGCTCGTTTACAAGTTGAAAGAATCAAAGAAAGTATCAAGGTTTTAAAGATTGAACCTCAAATTGGTAAGCTTGTCCACGAGTTAAATCAACCAGAAATTAGGGAAATGATAGAAGGTAATTATCGAATTATTTACAGGTTAATTTCAACTAAAAAAATACATATTTTAATGGTTCATCATGGAGCAAGAGATTTACAAAGAAGAATAAAATGAGAATAAAAATATTGCTATTATTTTTAATTGCATTCGTTTATAAAATGCAATCGCAAACTATAGACCCTTTAAGGACAAAAGATTTTGAAGCGCAAGAAATTTGGGTAGATAGTATTCTAAATAATATGACTATTGATGAAAAAATTGGTCAGTTATTTATGATGCAAGCCTATTCTAATTTAGATCAAAAACACGAGGATTTTATTACAGAAATGATTACAAAATATCAT
>CAKZQD010000109.1 GCA_937139485.1 uncultured Bacteroidota bacterium
CCTGCTGTAAATCCAAGTTGAGCACCGATACCAGTCCAAGCGTTAAACGCTCTTCCTGAAAATGGGACAAATTGTTTGAACGCCCCTAAAGCTCCGCCATCCTTGTTCCGCATAGCTTGTTTTTCCTCTGATTCGTGAATAGGAAATAAGTTCCCCATAGCTGCTAAGGTCTCTGCTGTCCTTTTACCTGCTATATCATTCCACTGTTTGTTCCAATCCTCTGATACTGCTACACTTATATCTCTACCATATCCAAAAAAGTGATTTGCATAGGTTAGTGGTGCTGTAATTCCAAATTGTATAAGACCGTTTGCTATTTTTCCAGTTATACCTTGTTCCTTATCAGCTAATGCTTCGTTGTTTTGAAATGGGTCTATATCATCGTATTTTGATGTATATCCAATCATACTACCAGCATAGTCAAATAAATCATCATAAGAATATGCTTTCGCTGCATTATATACTCTCCTATCAGTATTCAACCCCTTTGTTTCTATTGGTTTAACTGTAGCTATTTTTAGTTTTTCTAAGTCTATTCCCATCTCTATTACCTGAATAAGTTTAAATACGTCCCATTCTGTAAGCTAACATCTCTTTGAAATTTTGCCTCTCCAAGAGTAAATGCTTCTAAAGAATATCTTGGAGCTTCTTCTCCGTTTTTATCTATCATTGTGTATTTTATTTTAAAAGTGGGTGTTCCATTTTCAGTTTTTTCATTAAAAAAACATTGACTTAACTGTTCAAGAATTCTTGGTTCAAAAAAAGGTTCGTCTCCTTGAATATTAATAATTACATCAAATTTTTCGTTCGTTTTACTTAATACTTCTGCGCATCTTTCTGTTCCATTTTTATGTTTTGAAGATGTCATTTCTACATTTCCTCCAAAATTTTCTACTTCGGTAAAAATTTTATCATCATCTGTAGCTACAATTACTTTATGTAGAATTTTGCTTTGCAATGCTTGTTCGTAAACACGCTGAATCATAGATTTACCGTAAATAGAAACTAAAGGTTTTCCGGGAAAACGTGTTGAAGCAAATCTTGCAGGAATAATACCAAGAACTTTCAACATATTATTTCAAGACTCTTTTTAAACCAATAAATACTTCTTTTTCAAGAATGTCTACTTTTCCATCTGCTTCAAACAGTTGTGTAATTTCATTAAATATGGTTTGAATTTCATCTTTTGTTAATTCAAAACGTTCTGCAGTATTTATAATTTTTTGAATTCTTGTGTAATCTTTATCAGCTTCAAATTCTGCTTTTATGGCATTAAATGCTTCATCAGAAACTTTTTTGTGTATCAATTGTTTTTCTTCGTCTGTGATTATTAAATCTGCATTTGCACAATAAAAAAGCAAATAAGCTTCAAATTCTTCTCTTGACCAGTTTGTTTGTTCTTGACTCATCTTTTATATTATTTTTTCTACTATTAAATATGCTCCACTAATTTGCATTACACGCACTTTTTCTCCTTTGTTTATAAACTCGCCATCAGACTGTGCATCAAGCCATTCGTTATCTATATTTACTTTTCCTGCTGGTCGTAAATCTGTTTGAGCAATTCCTTCCTTGCCTTTAAATGAATGTAATTTATCAACACCAGAAATTACAAAACCGTCTTCCTTTTTTTGTTCAACTGCTAAACCTAAATTTCCTCTAGCAAATGCAAGATGTAAAATTTTATCTCCAGCAAAAAATAAGGCAAATAATGTAATCATTAAAACAGCTGCCACTGTTAGAAAAGAAATAATTATATCATTTTTTGGTACAAAACCAAATTCAAAACCATCTACATTTCTTATTAAAGAAAGTGTTAAGCTTATTACTACAGCAGCAATTCCTGCTATGCCAGCAACTCCAAAACCTGGTATCACAAAAACTTCTAGTGCAATAAGAATTACACCAATAAAAAACATTAGTATTTCCCAGTTTGCAGCCAAACCTTCTAAATAATGAGGCGTGAAATATAAAACTGCAGCAGCAATTGCTGCGGCTATTGGAAATCCTATTCCTGGAGATTGTAGTTCAAAATATATTCCGCCCATAATAATCATTAATAAAAAGCCAGCAACAGCAGGATTAACAAAAAAAGCAATAATTTTTTCTATGGTAGAAACTTCATATTTCTGAGTTTTATAGTCTTGTAAATTTGCAATTTTTAAAACTTCATCTATACTCAAAGCTTTAGCATTGCAATATTTGTTTTTTATTGCCTCTGTTACAGAAAAAGTAATGATTTCATCTTTTGAAGAAACACCTTTAATTTCAACTTTTGGGTCTACCATTCCTTCTGCAATATCAGGATTTCTATTATTTGCTTCTGCTGTTGCACGCATTTTATTGCGCATGTAAGATTGATATTTTTCTGGTGCTAATCCACCGTCTTCATAAACTACTGCAGCTGCACCTATTGTAGAGCCTTCGTTCATATATATACTATCGCATGCTATAGAAATTAAAGCTCCAGCCGATGCTGCATTGTTTCTTATATAAACAATTGTTGGAATTTCGGTATCTAAAAGTGCTGTTCGTATTTTATCTGCATCGTCTACTAAGCCACCATAAGTATTGAGGTCTAAAAGGAGATAATCTGCTTGCAAGTTTTCAGCGTTTTCAATAGCTTTTTCGCTTATTCTAGTTGCTGCCGGATTTATATCGTCATTAATTTCAAATATGTACACCAACTTATTCGTTTGAGTACTGTCTGTATCTGTGGCATACAAATTGCATACTATTGTGAACGATAGGACACTTAAAAGTGCATACTTGAAAATTGATTTAATCATTTTGAAGTTTTGTTTCTTTTATTTTTACCAAAATTAATAAAAAGTACACCAAAATGAAGAAAATTGTTATAATAATACTAGCAACTATTATGAATTTGAGTCTTATAGCTCAAAGTGGGTTAAAAACTATAGATCACGTTGTAGAAAAAGGGCAAACACTTTATTTTTTATCAAAAAAATATGATGTAAGTATTCAAGATATTATGCGTTTCAATCCTCAAATTGGAAAAGACATGATTGTAAAAGAAGGAATGATAATTAAGATCTATAGTAAGCCAACACCAAAATTAGATACCAAAGATTATAGATACCATACTGTTGAAAAAGGTCAAACATTATATAGTTTATCTAAAATGTATAATATTTCTGTAGATGATTTAATTTATTTAAACCAATTAGAAAATCCTAGTATTGGAATAGGAGATAAGTTAATTATACAAAATGTAGATGCCGATGCAATGTATAATAATACTTCTATTACACCTGCAAAAGGAGAAATACCAAATGATGATAAACCAAGTGTAAAAGTAAAAGAGCCTAAGAAAGATCCTACAAATGATAAAGTCTATACAGAAATTAAAGATAAAGGAACAAATGCTCCAACAGTAAGTAAAGATGTACAAATGTATAAAATGCTTTATGACAGTTATGCAGAAAGTGGAGCAGCGCAAAATAAAGCCAAAGGAATTGGCAATTTTTTAGAGCAAAGTGCTTCTAAAGATGTTTATTTAGCCTTGGTAAATGATGTGGAAACAGGTCAAGTAATTAGAGTAAGAAATTTAATGAACAATAAAGTAATTTACTTAAAAGTAATTGGTTCTGTTCCTCAAAAAGATCAAGGGAATAATATTTCTATAAAAGTATCTAAAGCCGCTGCAAGAGATTTAAAAATAGTAGAAGATAGATTTTTAGCTGAGTGGACTTGGTATAAAAAAGAAGCAAATGTCGTTACGCCAAAGAAAAATAAAAATAAGATTGAGATTAGTGATTTTTAAATTTTAACTAAAATAAATTGAAA
>CAKZQD010000110.1 GCA_937139485.1 uncultured Bacteroidota bacterium
ATCCATGTTGCATGGACCCACCGAGAGTGCGCGGAAAATGACAGAAATACAAGGGATTGGGCGTGCATCACCGTGCAACACGAAAAAGCCCCCGCACCGAAGCGCGGGGGCCGATAAGTCATTGAAGAAGAATGATAAATGCTGGTGCGCCCGGCGTGATTCGAACACGCGGCCCCCAGATTAGGAATCTGGTGCTCTATCCGACTGAGCTACGGGCGCCCGCGGGTGCGTTTAGCAGAGGATCGCGCGCAGGCAATCAGTTGAGTTCGTCGGGTGGCGCGACGGGCACGAGCAAGGGCGCGACCGCGATGCCTTCGGCGACCATCTCTTCCGCCTCATCGCGGGTCGCGCGGCCATGGATCGGGGTCTCGTCGGCTTCGCCATAATGCATTTCGCGCGCCTTCTCGGCGAATTTGTCGCCAACCCAGGTACTGCTTTCGAGGGCCTTCGCCTGCGCCCTGGCGAGTGTCGCCAACGCGTGCTTGACCGCCTTGGGCATTTCGCCTGTTGTCATCTGCGTTGTCGGCGCGGGCGTCTGCCCGCCTGTCGCGGCTGGCCGGGGAGTTCGATGCCAATGTCGTGGTGCTCAAGCACGAGGTCAATGTGGTAGTCAACAACGGAAAACGGAGTACCGAAAAGAAGGTATTGATCCAAGTCAATAATCGAAAAGGTGACTGGGTAACGGATGTTTCTATTCCATTCAAGCTTAATAATAGACCAAAAAATCCTGCTTTTGACGACAAAAATTTTTATATTACCCTTTGTACCACTAGAAGAAAAGCAAAAGAAATAAACGATGCAAAACTGATAGAATTAAAAGAAGAAGAATTTGTTTTTGCTGGAGAAATTAAAGATAAATTTCCGATGGGTAGCTTACCTACAGATTTAAATTTAAAGTTGAAAAATGGTGCTCAGGTTATTTTTATTCAAAACGACTATACTGGCGAAAAAAAATACGTAAATGGCTCACTGGGCAAAATAGTAGAACTTAGTGAAGATACTATTAAGGTAGAATTAGAAAATGGAAAACTCGTAGAGGTAGAACAAACTTTTTGGGAAAACTTACAGTACAAATTTAACCCTGAAAAAAATAAAATTGAAGACGAAGTTGTAGGAACATTTACCCAATATCCATTAAAATTAGCCTGGGCAATAACCATTCACAAAAGTCAAGGACTTACTTTTGACCATGTAATTGTAGATTTAGACAGAGGAGCATTTGCTGCTGGGCAATTATATGTGGCTTTGAGTCGTTGTACTAGTATTGAAGGTTTAATTTTAAAAACCAAGATTAGACAAAGCGACATTATAGTTCGTCAAGAAGTTTTAGATTATTACACCAAAATGAATGATAGAACACAATTAATGAAAGCAATAAATTCTAGAAATTAATTACAAACATGAAAAAAACATTCTTTTTATTTATCATTATAATTTTATTTTCTAATTGTAAAAAAGACAAAGTAAATATCTTCAATGAGGTTTATGATGTTGAGTTTGTAGGGCTTTGGAGTGCTGCTTCACACCCAGAAGATTATCCTAGCGGAGCACATTTTTCTCCAATTGTTGCTTACTCACACAAAGCTAGTTTAAACGCTATTGGTTTTGGTTTATCTGCTACAGAAGGCGTTCAAAGCATGGCAGAAACTGGCAATACAGATGCGCTGGTAAAAGAAATTGAAGATTTTAGAGCATTAAACATTGCATTGGACAAAGCAGTGGGCACAACAATAAATGCTACAGAAAGTACAACAGTACAAGTAGGTGTAGAAAGTGGCAAACATACCGTGACCGTTTTCAGCATGATAGCACCAAGCCCAGATTGGTTTGTGGCTGCAAGTACAAGTCTTTTAGATTCTGACGATGGTTTATGGTACGATTATGTGGAAGTTTCGGCGCAGGTTTTTGATGCAGGAACAGATAGTGCAAAAACATTTTCTGCTGCAAATATGCCAAACGACCCTAAAGAAGCCGTAAAACTTATTACAAACGGACCGCTTACAAATGGCTCTGATTCAATTGTTACGATGGCAAAATTTATTTTTAGAAGAGTAAAATAGACTTATAAAACAAGTTTGTCTTATCTTTAAGTCTTAAATTGAAGTTTGTTATAAATATTTCAAGCTTTTTACATAAGACAAAAATGCCTTTTAGAATTCAAAATAGTATTCCTAATGCCTTAACACTCTTAAATTTATTTTCGGGTTGTTTGGCTATTGTGTTTGCATTTATGGGTCGTTTAGATTTAGTTCCCAACTGTGTTGCCGTAAGTTTATTGGCAGATTTTTTTGATGGTTTTATTGCAAGAAAAATAGACTTTAGCTCTCCTATTGGTCCAGATTTAGATTCTCTTGCAGATATGGTAAGTTTTGGTGCGCTTCCAGGCGTTATTTTATTTTTACTTATAGATAGAGATATGGGTGGAATGATGATGATAGACCAAAAAATAAATATTACCGCTTTGTGTGGTTTTATGCTTACACTTTTTTCTGCTTTGCGATTAGCTAAGTTTAATATTGACGAATCTGACACTAAAGATTTTATAGGCTTAGCAACGCCTGCGGCTACGGTTTTTGTGGTAGGTATTTTGCTTCTGGAAAGAAAGTTTGAATTTGATTTAAGACCAGCAAATTATTTAATAATTACCGGCGTTCTTTCTGTACTTTTGGTTTCAAATATCAAAATGTTTAGCTTTAAAATTTCTAGTTTGGGTTGGAAAGATTCTAGCTGGCAATACGCTTTTATTGCTTTGAGCTTGCCTGCTCTTTTTTGGTTAAAATTTGCAAGTCTTTCTTTAATTATTATCATTTATATTTTTCTAAATGTTATAAAGCATTTGGTAGATAGACGAAATAATAATGCTTAAACATAAAGCTATTTTGCAAGGTATTTTATACATAGTTCCAACACCAATTGGCAATTTAAAAGACATTACTTTTAGAGCTATTGAAGTGCTCAAAGATGTAGATTTTATATTGGCAGAAGATACTCGCCAAACTAAAAAATTGCTTCAACACTATGATATTGATAAGCAGATGTATGCGCATCATAAATTCAATGAACACGAAACGACAAAAAACCTTATTAACAAATTGAAAGCAGGCGAAAATATTGCTTTAGTTTCTGATGGTGGCACGCCTGCAATTTCTGACCCAGGTTTTTTTTTGGCAAGAGCTTGTATTGACGAACAAATAGAAGTACAAACGCTTCCTGGAGCGGTTGCATTAATTCCTGCTTTGGTAAATTCTGGTTTAGCAACAGATAAATTCGTTTTCGAAGGTTTTTTACCACACAAAAAAGGAAGAAAAACACGTTTGGAGTTTCTAGCACAAGATCCAAGAACGGTTATTTTTTATGAATCTCCACATAGAATTATTAAAACCTTAGAGCAAATTCAAGAACACTTTGGAGAAGAAAGAAAAGTGACCGTTTCTAGAGAACTAACTAAAAAATTTGAAGAAACATTAAGAGGAACAGCACAAGAATTAGTAAGTCATTTTAAACAAAAAGCGCCAAAGGGAGAAATTGTTTTGGTTGTTGAAGGGAAACCTAAGGAAGTTAAGACTAAGCGGAATAAGTATAAGTAGTTGTTGGGTGTTGGGTGCTTGATGTTGGGTGTTTGTTTGACTTGTTTTAAAGCGAATAAAGTCTAAAGTAAGTCATATTCTCCTCTTGAGAGGAGTTAGAGGTGTGTTGTTCGCATAATATTTCAATATCAATTTATAAAGCTGCTCTGGCGCGCTTTTCCAAAAGCGTGACTAAGCTTATTAAGGATTTGAAATCCGACTAAAAGCTGCTAACACTTTACAAAAGTGCGAGAGTACTTTGATATTTATAGTGGTATATAATTTACAATATACCTAAAACCAAAACCAAGCTCATATATTTCAATTTTTCTGAAATGACCGCCCAAAGCTCCTTCATTCATATATTGAGAAACTATTTTATGATTTTTATTGCTTGGGTTAGGGTATTTCACTTCTAATTCTTCGTAAGTATTGCTAAAAGCAAATAATAACATAGTCCAAAAAAAATTATGACTAATTAAAGTAAACAATAAAGCTCCCACAATCTTTTTTATATAATCTTTTGTGTTTTCAAGCACTTGTATAGTAAAAATTAACAGGGAAATGGAACTGATAAAAACACTAATTACATAAGCTTTACACAGTACGATATTAGTGCATTCTATAGGAATTTGATACCTAAAATAATAATAAATTAGCCCGAATAAAAGATAAATAGAGTTGAATAAGATAGTTTTCATTCTTAAATGTTCTCAGCCAAAATATCACAATTATACCATTCTTTATCAATAGTAACACCTAGTTTTTCGTAGAATTTTATTGCTGGTTCATTCCAGTTTAGCACTTGCCAACGCAAACGGTTACATTTGGTTTCTTTGGCTATATCAAAAAGTTTCTGCAATAAATTTTGACCAATATGATTCCCTCTGTAAATTTCTTTTACAAATAAATCATCAAGGTAAAGTGATTTTCCAACCCAAGTGTAATACGTGAAATAGTAAAGCGCCATTCCAACAATTTCGCCATCTGCTTTTTCGGCTACAAAGCATTCAAACAAATCATCTTCTGCTTCCATTTTTTCAACAGAATTAATGACTTTATGTTCAGCTTCTTCATAAGCAGCTAGTTCTTTTATTAAACCTAAAATTGCAGGATAATCTTTTCTATTTGCTTTGCGAATTGTGTACTTCATAGCTCTAAAATATTATAATTTCTTTCCATCATATCAATAATATTTGCTTTATAATTACTAATATCTTTAACTTCATTGTTTACTAAAATAATAGCACTTTTTTTAGTGTTTTCTAAAAGTGTAAATGATTCTATACCAATATCTCTCAAACAAATTTTCCTATACAATTCAAAACGTTTTGTTCTTTCTTGACCTTCCTCTCTTGATATGATATAGCCTTTTGATTTTTTAGGTGCAATTTTTACTTTTTTTGGTTCTCCAATGAAAGCAAATGATGCATTTGGATGTTTTTTATGCATATGCAGAAAAATATTCTGAACAGTTCTCAAAACTTTTGCTGTATAAATAACACCTCTACTGTCATCAAAAACAAATGCAAATCTGTCTTTATCTAAACTATATCTAGTTGGATAATATTTTCCTACAAATATATTGTTTTTGTATTTTAGAAAATCTACGGTGTATTTTTCGAAAGTATCTTTATACTTTACTTTAAATGTAAAATGGTATTTTAATTCTAAATCTCCACCGCAATCAATTCCATCAGTGCCTAATGCAGTAAATTTTACTCCACTATCTAGCACTATTGTACAATGAAATTGTATTTATCGCACCTGTTTGTTAACCTTTCTTCTTTTGAAATTACTGTAAAATCAAAATCATTCCTCTTGGTAGAAGAATTTTTTTTGCTATTTACAACTTTTTTCTTTGCTGAAGCTTTAAAAAAACGTTTAAAAGAATTTTTCATAATGTACGTTTATAACGTAAAGTTAATAAAAATATTTTATTTCTAAAAAAACAGTCAATTACAACGCCAATCTTCTCTCTTGAATAGACTCATCTGCCAAATACTCATCATAAGTTGTGTATTGTCTGTCTATCATTCCTTTTGGGCTAAATTCTATAATTCTGTTAGCAATAGACTGCAAAAACTGGTGATCTTGCGTAGATAATAAAACTACACTTTTTGTATCAACTACACCATTGTTAAATGCCTGAATAGATTCCAAATCTAAGTGGGCCGTTGGCTCGTTTAGCATAACTACGTTTGCATTTTGCAACATCATTCTAGAAACCATACATCTTACTTTTTCTCCTCCAGAAAGTACTTTTACACTCTTCAGAGATTCTTCTCCAGTAAATAGCATTTTTCCTAAAAAGCCTCTTACGTATGCTTCTTCTTTGTTTTCGCTGTATTGTCTTAACCAATCTATAAGAGAATCGTCATTTCCTTCAAAAAACTGGTGATTGTCGTGCGGTAAATATGCTTTACTTGCTGTTACGCCCCATTCTACAGTTCCAGTTGTAGGTTCTAATTGTCCATCTAAAATTAAAAACAAAGCGTCCATAGCTCTAGAATCTTTAGTTAGCAAACCAACTTTTTCTCCTTTGTCTATTATAAATTCTACGTCTTTGAAAAGCGTTTCTCCTTCTGGTGTAGTATAAGACAAGTTTTTTACGTTTACTACTTGGTTTCCAAGTTCTCTTTCTTGGTTTAAGAAAATAGCTGGATATTTACGCATAGAAGGTTTCATTTCTTCTATATTGATTCTATCAAGTGCTTTCTTTCTACTTGTTGCTTGTTTAGATTTTGATGCATTTGCACTAAAACGAGCAATAAAATCTTTTAATTCTTTTACTTTTTCTTCTGCTTTTTTGTTCTTATTAGAACGCTGTGCTAAAAGAATTTGACTACTCTCGTACCAGAAACTATAGTTACCAGTAAATTGACTAATTTTCCCAAAATCTATATCAACTATTTGTGTACAAACGGCATCTAAAAAGTGTCTATCGTGCGAAACTACAATTACTGTGTTTTGATAATCTGCCAAGAAATTTTCTAACCAAGCAATAGTTGCTACGTCCAAATTGTTGGTAGGCTCATCTAATAATAAAACATCAGGATTTCCAAAAATGGCTTGTGCTAACAAAACTCTAATTTTATCATTTTCTGGTAAATCAGACATTTGTGTGTATTCTTTATCTTTATGAATACCCAAATTACTTAACAAAATAGATGCATCACTTTCGGCATTCCAACCGTCCATATCTGCAAATTCTGCTTCCAATTCTCCAGCTTTTAAACCATCTTCTTCTGTAAAAGGATCTTTTGCATAAATTTCTTCCTTTTCTTTCATGATTTTATACAACTTATCGTGCCCCATCATTACGGTTTCTAAAACTGTATGAGCATCAAATGCATTGTGGTTCTGGCTTAATACCGACATTCTGGCACCAGCTTCTAAATCAAAACTACCTGTTGTAGCTGTATATTCTCCAGAAAGAATTTTTACAAAAGTAGATTTACCTGCACCATTTGCGCCTATTACACCATAGCAGTTTCCTTTGGTAAATTTTAGGTTTACTTCATCAAATAAAACTCTTTTTCCAAATTGCATGGAAAGGTTACTTACTGTCAACATAATATTGAAATTTTAGAATTGAGCCGCAAAGGTAGTGATTTCTTTTCATTCATTGAAATCATATAAACTACTAAATTTGGTTAAGAAAGACTTTATTCTGTTTTTAAAGGTTACCTTTTCACAAGAATTGTATTAATAGATATAAAACAAAAATATACAACTTATGAAAAACACGATTTTATTACTTTTTATTGCATTAAGTACTTTATTAAATGCACAAGACACAGCTACTGTTATAGTAAAAGTTCAAGACGAAAATTTGAAACCTATTATAGGCGAACAAATAATTTTTGAAGATAAAAACAAAAGCTATAAAGCAAGCAATGCATCTGGCGAAGATGGAACTATGGAAATTAAACTACTAGGTGGAAAAACTTATAACATTAGTATAAAAACTATAGGAGAAGCTCAAGAATATAATACATTAGAAATTCCTCCATTGGCACCAAATACAAAATATGGAGTAAATGAATTAACGATTACCATTTATGAATCAAAAACATTTACGCTAGACAATGTTTATTTTGATTCTGGAAAAAGCACATTAAAAAAAGAATCTTTTACGGAATTGAATGAACTTTTTGAATACCTAAGTTTAAAGAAAACTATAAAAATAGAAATTGCAGGGCATACAGATAATGTTGGAGACGATGCAGCAAATATGACGCTTTCACAAAATAGAGCAGATGCAGTAAAAAACTATTTAGTAAAAAACAATGTTACTATTTTGGCTAATGAAGAGGTTTTAGATATGAATTTACTGGGAGAT
>CAKZQD010000111.1 GCA_937139485.1 uncultured Bacteroidota bacterium
CAGAGGCATTTCGCTATACACAGAAGCATCTGTAGCATATATAGTTTGCATAAGAACATCTGTAAAAAGTTCTCCTTGCAACTGGTTTTTTAGTTGTTTTAAAGACATTGAATTGCTAATTTAATTATTTGTTTTTTAAAACAACAAGCTTTAATAAAATAAAAAACGCTATACAATTTAGCATAGCGTTTTTAGAATTTATGTTTTCAATTTTTAGTAAGATTTACTCCACTTTTTAAAATGTTTTTTTGTTACATTTTTGATAACATCATACATAGATGCTGCCCAATAATTTCTTAAACCAAAACCTCCAGGAGCACCTTCTAGTTTTTCTTGAAAAAGTACTTTGCTACTTCCCATATCTATAACTACAAAGTGAAAATATCCAGTTTTTTCATTTTTATTTAGTGCTTCTGCTATAAAAACCAATCCTAAACCTTTTTTTCCTTTTAATTTATATTTTTTTACAATGGCTTGTATGTCATTCTGTGAATACATTTTTGGTTTATAAGTTCTCAATTCCTTAGAGTCGGCGTTAGAATTTAGTTCCATTACCATATCTATATCATAATCAAGTTTTTCATTTCGTATCATTTTACTTATGTCATACTTGTCTTGTTCAGAAAAGAAAAGATTGTTCCATGCTGGAAAATATTTGTCTTTTACTTCATCGGTACTTTGATCGCCATAGCCAAATGCTTGTGTAAAATCACCAACTAATTGTACATTAGAAAAGTCAACACCTAGCCAAGTTACTTCAGAATTTGCGAAGAAAAAATCTTTTGCTGTTTGTGCATTTACTACTGAAATAGTTATTGCTAAAAGGAATAATGTAATAATTTTTTTCATTTTTAGTTATTTAAGATTAAAGATGTTTTTCAAAAATAATAAAAATATTTTCATTATTAAAACTAAAGCTCCAAAAACATCTTCCTTGGCTCATATTTACTTGCCATTTCAGCAATTGCTTTTATATGGTCTGGAGTAGTTCCACAGCAGCCACCAATTATATTTATCAAGTTTTCTTTTAAGAAATCTTCTATTTGTGCTGCCATCATTTCGGGTGTTTCATCATATTCACCAAACTCATTTGGCAAACCTGCATTTGGGTGTGCGCTTACATGAAAATTTGATTTTTGTGCTAAAACTTGTAAATAAGGTCTTAGTTGTTTTGCGCCCAATGCACAGTTTAAACCTACGCTCAATAAAGGAACATGCGAAACTGAAATTAAAAATGCTTCAGTGGTTTGTCCAGAAAGTGTTCTTCCGCTGGCGTCTGTAATGGTTCCTGAAATCATTACTGGAATTTTATTTCCTATTTCTTCAAAGGCTTCTTGAATAGCAAAAAGAGCTGCTTTGGCGTTTAAAGTATCAAATACTGTTTCTACTAAAAGTAAATCTGCTCCGCCTTCCATTAATGCTTTGGCTTGTTGTTTGTAAGCAGTTTTTAAATCATTAAATGTTACGGCTCTAAAACCAGGATTGTTTACATCTGGTGAGAGTGATGCTGTTTTGTTTGTTGGTCCCATAGAACCTGCTACAAATCTTGGTTTATTAGGTTCTGTTGCTAAAAATTCGTCAGCAACTTCACGTGCTATTTTTGCAGATTGGAAGTTCAAATCATAAACAGCATCTTCCAAATTATAATCTTCCATGGCAATAGTTGTTGCACTAAAAGTATTGGTTTCTGCTATGTCTGCACCTGCTTTAAAGTATTGTCTGTGAATATCTTTAATAATATCTGGTCTGGTAAGCGACAATAAATCATTATTTCCTTTCAATGGACTTTTGTGGTCTTTGAAATGTTCGCCTCTAAAATCTTCTTCTTCCAAAGTGTGTCTTTGAATCATAGTTCCCATGGCACCGTCTAAAATAAGAATTCTTTCGTTAAGTGCTTTTTCTATTGCTGTCATAAGTTCAAATTTACAAATATTTTTTACTACGAAGTATTTTACTTTTTTTGTTTTTTAACCACAAAGGGCACTAAGTTTTTCTATGGTTTTTTAAATAAAACTTTCTAAAAGCTTAGTTAAATCGTTTGCTGATAATGCACCAGATTGTCTCCAAAGTTGTTTTCCGTTTTTGTAAACCATTAATGTTGGAACACTTCTTACGTTTAACTGACTTGCAAGGCTTTCGTTTTTATCTATGTCAATTTTTATTACTCTTGCTTTGCCTTCTAGTTTATTTGCAACTTGTTTTAAAGTTGGCGCTAAAGCTTTACACGGGCCGCACCATTCTGCAAAAAAATCTATCAAAATTGGTTTTTCAGATTGAATTATTTTTTGAAAACTGCTCATATTTTTGTTTTACACAAAATTAAAACTTTACAGATAAAAAATGAGTGATATAAATTACAATCTACTTTTTTAAAGCCGCATCTCTAAGCGATTTTAAGAAATCTGAGGCAAATATAAATTCAGATAATAATTCATTTTCGGTATGTAATACATCATCTTTTGTGCCTTCCCAATGAATATGTCCTTGGTGAAAGAATGAAACTTTATCGCCAATACCCATTACAGAATTCATATCGTGTGTATTGATAACTGTAGTCATTTGATATTCTTTGGTTAGTTCCAAAATAAGTTCATCTATAAGTAAAGATGTCTGTGGATCTAAACCAGAATTTGGTTCATCACAAAAAAGGTATTTGGGATTCATAACAATAGCACGTGCTATACCTACTCTTTTCATCATACCACCAGAAATTTCTCCAGGATATTTTTTATTTGCTCCTATAAGATTTACTCTTTCCAAACAAAAGTTTACTCTTTCCATTTTTTCTTTCATGCTTTGCTTGGTAAACATATCTAATGGAAAACGTATATTTTCTTCAACAGTTAAAGAATCAAACAATGCATTTCCTTGAAAAAGCATTCCCATTTCTTTTCTTAACTCTTTTTTTTCTTTAGTTCCTAAACTCTTTAGTTTTCTTCCATCATAAAGAATATCTCCATCTTCTGGAGCAAAAAGACCAACTAAGCATTTTAAAAATACTGTTTTTCCAGCACCTGAAGAACCAATAATTAGGTTGCACTTTCCTTTTTCGAAAGTGGTAGAAATTCCTTTCAAAATTTCTTGATCACCAAATCGCTTACGTATATTTTGTACATCAATCATAAGAACAAGAATGCGATTATAAAGTTAGCAATAATGACTATTATAGAACTGTTTACAACTGCACGTGTACTTGCAGCTCCAATTTCTAAAGCACCTCCTTTTACATAAAAGCCTTGATATGCGGACACTGTAGTAATGATAAATGCAAAAACAATAGCTTTAATTATCATAATAAAAACATAAAAAGGAGTATGTCCATCTTGAAGACCTCTTACAAACTCGTCTACACTATAAAAATTTCCTAATGGACCTACTACATAGCCACCCAATATTCCTAAAAACACAGCAATTATTATAAGAAAAGGAATGCTCAGTAAACCACCAATAATTTTAGGACCAACCAAATATGCAGATGTATTTACACCCATAATTTCTAATGCGTCTACCTGTTCAGAAACTCGCATAGAACCAAGTTCTGAAGCAATATTAGAACCAACTTTACCCGCTAAAAGCAAAGCAGTAAGCGTTGGTGCCATTTCAAGAATTAAAGTGTCTCTTACTATTATTCCCATCCACCACATAGGTATTAAACCTATATCTTGTAGTTGTTTTGTAAACTGAACGGCTGTTACCGCACCAATAAATGTTGATACAATTGCTATAATAAACAAAGAGCCAATACCTATTTGATAAGTTTGTCTTATGGTTTCTTTCATATACATATTCATTTTTTCTGGCCTTGTAAACATGGCAGAAAGCATCAATATATATTTACCAAAATGCTCTAATATATTCATAAAGTCCTCAAAGTTAACCAAGCTAAATAGAAATGACTATATATTTGCTAATAAAATTTTACAAAAGAGGAATATTATGAACAAAACAGCAATTATTACAGGAGCTTCAAAAGGAATAGGTTTAGCAACAGCAAAAATATTTGCTAAAAATGAATTTAATGTTGCCATTTGTGCAAGAAATGAAGAGGCATTAAGCAAAGCTAAAGTTGAGCTTGAAAAAGTAAATTCTAAAATTGATGTATATACTGAAATATGCGATGTTTCTAAAAAAGAACAATTAAATACGTTTGCAGATAATTGTCTTCAGAAATTTATTAATATTGATGTTTTGATAAACAATGCAGGTGTTTTTTTTCCTGGAGAAGTACATCAAGAAGAAGACGGTGTTCTTGAGCAAATGATAGAAACCAATGTATATTCTGCATATAGAATGAGCAAGGCTATAATTCCAAATATGAAAGCCAGAAAAGCTGGTTATATTTTTAATATAGCTTCAATTGCTGGTTTGCAAGCTTACCCAAATGGTGGCAGTTATAGTATTTCAAAATTTGCTTTGATAGGAATGGGAAAAGCACTTCGTCAAGAATTGTTGAATGATAATATAAAAGTAAGTAATATTATGCCTGGAGCTGTTTTAACGGCATCTTGGGAAGGCGTTGACTTGCCAAAAGAGCGTTTTATACAAGCAGATGATATTGCTAAAGTAATTTTTAATGCTTATTCTCTTTCAGATTCTACTGTGGTAGAAGATATTGTGGTGCGACCGCAGTTGGGAGATATTTAAAATTGACAATATAATTACAAAAAGTCTTTAACTAGAATAGTATATTTGAAAGTCAAGAATGAAAAATGTATTCAAAACTATAGCTATTTTAATTTTACTGCTTGCAGTAAGTACACCTGTGCTTTTAGGTTTTATGACATATAAATTTCAATTGAAGAAAATAAAAAAGCAAGTAAAACAAGAACTTATAGCAAACACTTCTAAAGCAGAATTAGTTGCTTTTGAGTTTTATATAAATAGCAAAACATTTAAAAGCCTAAATTGGAAACATAGCAGAGAATTTGAATTCAATAATAAAATGTTTGATATTGTAGAAGCAGACACCTTAGAAAATGTAATTCATTATTTGTGCTTTCCAGATAAGCAAGAAACAGAACTAAATGCTAAGTTTAAAGCACTTTTAAATGCTCGTTACGCCAGTGATATTCCATTGAGCAATAAGCAAAATTTATTAGCAAATTTCATAAAAAGTCTTTTTGACGAAACGCTCCCAGAATTTAAATTTTTCAATTCAGAAAGTTTTAAAATAGAATACAATCTTTATGGCTGTTTTTATTACAATAGATATAAGGAACTTCTCGATGCTCCGCCACAGTTTGTTTAATTTTTTATGTTACAGTCGTCATTCCAGTATAGGTGTTTTGTAAAAAAAATCCTTACTTCAAAGTTTGGCGAATAAATAAAATTGTTTAGGTTTTCTATGTTTTACACATAGAAATCATTTTTTTTCAATCATTTTAAATAAATAAACATGAGTAGGATTTTATGCTTGTGTGTTTTTCTATGGGGAACATTACAAGCACAGACAATAAATATAATAAGCAAAGAAACAAAAGAAGCTTTGGCTTTTGTAAGCGTTTCTAGTAATGAGCCTTTTGTAAGCACAACTACAAACATAGATGGAAAAGCAGATATATCTGCTTTTAAATCAGCAAAAAAAATTAATATTCGTTTAATTGGCTATGAGGTAGAAGTTTTTTCTTATAATGAATTAAAAGCCCTAGAATTTAAGCTTCAATTAAAAACAAGTGCTTTTGCTGTAGACGATGTAGTAGTAAGTGCCGTAAAATGGAAACAAAAAAATGCAGAAGTACCTATGAAAGTTAGTAGTATTTCTGCAAAAGAAGTTGCACTACAAAATCCACAAACTACTGCAGATATGCTAGCAAGTTCTGGAGAAGTATTTGTTCAGAAAAGTCAACAAGGTGGTGGAAGCCCTATGATAAGAGGTTTTTCTACCAACAGATTGTTATATTCTGTAGATGGCGTGAGAATGAATACTGCTATTTTTAGAAGTGGAAACCTTCAAAATGTAATTTCTTTAGATGCTTTTTCTATAGAAAATACAGAAGTACTTTTTGGACCAGGTTCTATAATGTATGGAAGCGATGCCATAGGTGGTGTAATGAGTTTTTCTACTTTGCAAACCAAATTTTCTGAAACAAAAAAAGCTAAAGTTTCTGGCTCTGCTTTGGCAAGATATGCTTCTGCAAACAATGAAAAAACTGGGCATTTTGATGTGCAAGTTGCTTGGAAAAAATGGGCTTTTTTGAGCAGTGTAACTTATACAGACTACGATAACTTAAAAATGGGAAGACAGGGACCAGATGAGTATTTAAGAAATTACTATGTAGAAAGGATTGACAGCATAGACATAATAAAAGAGAACAAAAATCCTTTGGTGCAAAACCCTACAGCGTATTCGCAAATAAACCTAATGCAAAAGCTTTCTTACAAAGCTAGCAAAAATCTAAGATTAGATTATGGTTTTCATTATTCTGAAACTTCAGATTATGGAAGATATGACAGGCATATTAGAACAAGAAATGGCTTACCTAGAAGTGCCGTTTGGGATTATGGCCCACAAATTTGGATGATGAATCACTTAGCTATAAACTTTGATAAGTCTAATATTGTTTTCGATCAAATGAAAATAAGTTTAGCACATCAGTATTTTAAAGAAAGTAGAATAGATAGAAATTTTGGTAAAAATGAACAAAATACAAATACAGAAAAAGTATTTGCGTATGCTATAAATGCAGATTTTTTAAAGAAAATTGCTGCAAAACATCAAGTGTTTTATGGTCTTGAGTTTGTAAACAATGTTGTGAATTCTACTGGTGAAGCAAAAAATATTTTAACAAATAAAATAGAACCAGCCGCTTCTAGGTATCCAACAGCTGGTTGGGCAACGGCGGCTGCTTATTTAAACTATCAGTTTAAAGCAAACGAAAAATGGCTTTTTCAAGGTGGTTTGCGTTATAGTCACTTTTTTATAAATGCAGACTTTACTTCAAATCAATCGTTCTATAATTTGCCCGAAACTAGTTTAAGTACAAATAATGGAGCACTTACAGGAAGCCTTGGAGCTATATTTTCACCAAATGTTTCTACAAAACTTAGTGCTAATTTTTCTACAGGTTTTAGAGCTCCAAATATTGATGATGTTGGAAAAATATTTGATTCTGAACCTGGAGCAGTTGTGGTTCCAAATACAAATTTAAAATCAGAATATGTATATAATGGAGAAATAGGATTTGCGCAAGTCATAAAAAATGCAGTAAAAATAGATTTTTCTGCTTATTACACTTATTTACAAAATGCGCTAGTACGAAGAAATTTTCAACTAAACGGGCAAGACAGCATTGTTTATTTAGGAGAACTAAGTCAGGTACAAGCCATTCAAAACGCCGCAAGTGCAAATGTATATGGAATTCAGTTTGGTGTAGAGGTGAAATTGCCAGAAGGCTTTTCTTTCAACGGTGTATATAATTACCAAAGAGGCGTTGAAGAATTAGCCAATGGCAAAAAAAGTGCTTCGAGACATGCTGCACCAATGTTTGGAGCTGCACATTTAAAATATAAATGGAAAACGCTAAATTTAGATTTATACACATTGTTTAGTGCAAGTGTAAAGTTTGAAAACTTACCAGAAGGCGAAAAAACTAAAGATTATATTTATGCAATAGATGAAAATGGAAATCCATATTCGCCTGCATGGGCAACATTAAATTTTAAGGCGCAATATCAAATAAATAAAATATTTGGAATAGGTGCTGGCGTAGAAAACATATTAGATACACGATATAAAACTTACAGTAGTGGTATTGCCGCTCCAGGCAGAAATTTTGTGCTTTCGGCAAAGGCTAGTTTTTAAACCAATATTAGAGAGCAAGTTTTGTTAAGCTTGCTCTTTAGTAATGTGTATTTCTAAAGTGTTTCTGTTGGAAAGCTTATTTTAAAACAGGTTCCTTCATTAATTTTACTTTCTACACTAATTTTTCCTTTAAAATTGTCTATAATTTTAAAACACGTTGCTAAACCAAGCCCAGAACCTTCATTGTTATTATTTGAAGTTAGTTTTAAAAAAGGTTTAAATATTTTTTCTAAATTTTCTTTTGAAATTCCTTTTCCATTATCTTCTATATAAATATTACAAAAGCCATTTTCTCTTTTACCACTTATATTTACTATAGGATGCGTGTTTTCTTTTCGGAATTTTATAGCATTGCTAATTATATTTTGAAATACAACAATCAATGCAGACTCGTGTATCATTAATTCGGGTAAACTAGTAAGGAAATTTATTTTTGCTGAGTTTTCGAATATTAAAGCAGAAATGTTCTGTTTAACTAGTTCTAAAACATGAATAAAATTTACAGCTTTTTCTACTTTTGGAAAATTACCACTTGAAGAATACCTTAATAAATCATCTACTAAAGTATAAATTCTTTTAGATGACGAATCTACGGTTTTCATGAGTTCCCTAAGGTCTTCATTTAAGTTTTCGTCTGTCTTTATAATATTAATTATACTATTTATAGTTCTAACAGGCGAACGAATATCATGTGCCGCCATACCTGCAAAGTATTCAAGTTCTTTATTTTTATTTAGTAATTTATTGTTAAGTTCTTCAATTTTTTGTGTATTTATTTTTTGAATTTCTAATTCTTCATTTTTCTTTTTAATGTTATTTCTGGCTTCAGCCATACTTAATTTAATGATACTGTTAGTTTTAACAATGTCAAATTTCTTTTGAATTAAAATTTTATAATATTCAGATGATTTTTTGTAGTTACCCGCATTGTCTTGCACTTCAATATATTTTTCTATTATTGAAATTATATTTTTGATTTCTAACGTTGTAGATTTATTAATTTCATCAATATTAGAATCCATATAGCTAGTAAAGTTTTCATAGTCTCCTTTTAAATACAAGTAGCGCGCACGGCGAATTATTATATCCTGTTTTATAGAAACTGAATAAGATGAAAAGTTTTGATTTAATTTTTTTATTAAATCATTAGCCTTTATTAGGTCATTTTTTCTAAGTAAAAAATCTATTTTATATAATATTAAATAAGTTATTTCTACTTTCGTTTCTTCAATCGTCAATTTTTCTATCTGTGCTATTATTTCTAAAGCTTCATCTTCATTTATTTGATTATTATAATAATAGACATTAGCTTTAGTCAACAAAAATTGAGAATACATTGGAGAGTTGATGCGTCCAGACAGGATTTTGTCTGCTTTTTCCATATATATAAGCATTTTATCTATATCTTCTATAGATTCAAAAAGCAAGCTTAGGTTAAGCAATGACATCCCTTTCATGGAAGATTCGGTATCATTTTCAACTGTTTCAAATAACAATAAAATTTCCGTATATATAATATATGCTTCTGTATAAAATTTATTTACAAAATATACATTTGCTAATGCATTTAGTGTTTCACCTATAATGAGCCTATCGGTAGTAAGCTTCTTTACTTCACTAACTTTTATTTTGCACTGAGCATGATTATTTAAAATGGCATACGCATTTATTTCTAAAACTAATGCACAAATATTAAAACCAGAAATTTCTTTAACTAAATTATTTTTGGTAAAACGAAGGTGTTCTATAAAATCTAAAACTTTTTGAGCGTTTAACCTTATAATATAATTTCTAAAAAAGTTAGCAAACCCTTCATCAGTTTTCAGCTTTGAAAAACGCTTATTTGTTAAAATAATATCTACAAATGAATTAAAACTGTTTTGTTGAAATTCAATTTGAAAAATATCGAACTCTTCTTTGGTAAGTTTCATTTTTTTTTATTTAACATTCTTAATCATAAATATAAAATTGTAAGTTCAAGTAATAAGTGCAACAAATAAATTTTAAACAAATGGAGCTAGCTCCATTTGTTTAAGGGTAAAAGACCTAAATTTATCTTGCATGAAAAAATATAAGCAATTAACCGTAGAACAAAGATACCAAATAGAAGCATTAATAAAAGCAGGATTTAAACAAATTCAAATAGCTGCCCAGTTAAAAGTGCATCGGAGTACAATAAGCAGAGAGCTGAAAAGGTCTATTGCAAAAAGAGGAAGAACTTCTGGGTTGTATATAGCATCAAATGCAGAACGAAAGACAAGAAACAGACATAAGCATAAATTTAAAAGAATTTTGTTGTCACCCATTTTAAAACAAGCAATAGCTTCAAAAATGCAAGAAGACAAATGGAGTCCAGAACTAATATCAAAAAAGTGGAAAGCACAAGGAATTTCTGTAGTAAGTCACGAGACAATATATAAATGGATCTGGGAGAGCAAACATAGCAATAGAATAGAGAATAAGGCATTTAAAAACCTATATAAAGAACTAAAACACGGCAAAAGACGACAAAAAAGAGGAAATTTAAAAGATACAAGAGGCGCCATAAAAAACAGAGTGCATATCAGTAAACGACCAGCTATTATTGAAGAAAGAAAAAGAATAGGAGATTTAGAAGCAGATTTAATGATGGGCAAGAACCATAAATCAGCCTTACTGGTGCTTACAGATAGAACAACCTTAATAACAATGATAGAAAAATTGAATGGAAAAAGTGCTGAAGAAGTAACCAGAAAAATAAAAGAGCGTCTGTCACGATTTAGTTCTAGCTATCTTAAATCAATTACTTTTGATAACGGAAAAGAATTTGCTGGTCATATGGAAATTGCTAATAAATTTAAGCTAAAAACATACTTTACAACGCCTTATACTTCACAGGAAAAAGGAACAGTAGAAAATAGAATTGGCGTAATTAGAAGGTTTTTTCCTAAAAAAACAGACCTAAGAAATATTACAAAAGAAAGAATAAAACAAGTAGAATTATCCCTAAATAACAGACCAATAAGAAAATTTAATTACCTTAGTCCTATTGAAACTCTAAAAAATAAGTTTGTTGCACTTATGAGTTAACACAGCAATTAATAGTTTGTAAAACTATTAATTTAATGATAAATCTAAAAAAAAAGAGTCATTGAAAATAAATTCAATGACTCTTTTTTTTTAGTAAGTATGTTTGTTTTCTAAGAAACTATTTCTCCACTTCCTATAAGTACAACTACTTTGTTTTGAAGACATTCTACAAAACCATCTTTGATAACTATTTTAGTTTCGCCTTCAGAAGTACTGTACTTTATTTCACCTTCTGCTAAAGCAGAAATTATTGGTGCGTGATTGTCTAACAATTCAAAGTTTCCAGAAATACCAGGTAATTTAATGCTTGTAGCATCTCCTGAGTATAATTTTTTTTCTGGTGTTAATATATCTAATTGCATCTTTTTTTAGTTTTTGGTGATTGGCTTTTAGCTAATGACTAAAGGCTAATTAAGCATTTGCTTCTGCAAGCATTTTTTCTCCTGCCTCAATAACTTCTTCAATATTTCCTTTCAAGTTGAAAGCTGCTTCAGGATATTTATCTAATTCTCCAGATAAAATCATATTGAATCCTTTAATAGTATCTTCAATAGAAACTAATGCACCTTCTAAACCTGTAAACTGTGTTGCTACATGGAAAGGTTGAGATAAGAATCTTTCTACTCTTCTTGCTCTAGATACTACGTTTCTATCTTCTTCAGAAAGTTCGTCCATACCAAGAATTGCAATAATATCTTGAAGTTCTTTATATCGTTGTAAAATTTCTTTTACGTTTTGGGCACAGTCATAGTGTTTGTCTCCTACGATGTCTCTAGTTAAAATTCTAGAAGTAGAATCCAATGGATCTACGGCTGGGTAAATTCCTTTCTCAGCAATTTTTCTAGATAATACTGTTGTTGCATCTAAGTGAGCAAATGTAGTTGCAGGAGCTGGATCTGTTAAATCATCTGCTGGTACATATACAGCTTGTACAGATGTAATAGAACCTTTTTTAGTAGATGTAATACGCTCTTGCATTAATCCCATTTCAGAAGCTAATGTTGGTTGGTAACCTACCGCAGATGGCATACGCCCTAAAAGTGCCGATACCTCTGAACCTGCTTGTGTAAATCTAAATATATTATCAACAAAGAATAATACATCTTTTCCTTCAGAATCTCCTTCTTCACCATCTCTAAAGTACTCAGCTATAGTCAATCCAGATAATGCTACTCTTGCTCTTGCTCCAGGAGGTTCGTTCATTTGACCGAATACCAATGTTGCTTTACTTTCTTCTAAAGATTTAGCAGAAACCTTGTCAAGATCCCATCCGCCTTCTTCCATAGAATGCTTAAAATCTGGACCGTAGTTTATTACGTCAGACTCTAAAAATTCTCTCAATAAATCGTTTCCTTCTCTTGTTCTTTCACCTACACCAGCAAATACAGAAAGACCATCGTGTCCTTTTGCAATGTTGTTTACAAGCTCCATAATCAATACCGTTTTTCCTACTCCGGCACCACCAAACAATCCAATTTTACCACCTTTTGAATATGGCTCAATTAAATCTATTACTTTAATACCTGTAGTTAATATTTCAGAATCTGTAGAAAGATCTTCATATCTTGGCGGATCTCTGTGTATTGCATACCCACCATCTTTAGGAACAGGAACAGAAATACCATCTATAGCGTCTCCAACTACGTTAAATAGTCTTCCTTTTACAGCATCTCCAGTTGGCATTGTAATAGCTGCGCCTAAATCAACAACCTGCATTCCTCTTGTTAAACCATCTGTAGCTTCCATTGCTATACAACGTACGCTGTTTTCACCTAAGTGTTGCTGACATTCTAAAACTACTGTAGAACCATCTTCTTTAGTAATTTTTAATGCATTTAAAATCTGAGGTAAAGCAGCTCCGCTTTCAAAGCTTACATCTACTACAGGACCAATTATTTGTTTTATTTTTCCTTGGTTTGACATATATCAAAGTATTAATTGATTAAATAAATTCTTTTACAGGCCGCAAAGATAGCAGTTATCTTTTTAAAAAGAAGGTTTGAAAAGATTTTTTTTGTAATGTAGTCATTATGCTTTTTCTTATTTTTTATACTTATAAATACATGAATGCTGTTGAGCTGTTGTTTTTTAATACCCAAACAAGGTTTCCAAGTCCATTTTATTGATTTCGCCCATAGATTTTAGTGCTCTTTTATCTATTTTTTCAGGATTTCCAATTATGCAAAAACTAAACTTTTTGTTTTTAATATGTTCTTGAAAAAATTGAGATAAGTTTTTTAAACTAAAATTTTGAAGATTTTCGTAAACTTGTTGGTTTACATCTTCGGTCAAACCTCTTTTTAATGCACTTTCGTAAACCCAAAATATAGATGAACCTGTGGTTCTTGATGATGCTATTTTTTTAAGAGCGGCTTCTTTTGCTCCATTAAATTGAATTTCAGATTCTGGCATATCATTCATTAAATTCATCATTGCTTCAACAGCTTCTGCTAGTTTATCGTGCTGTGTGCCTATATAGCCAAATACGTAATTGTTGTCGCCTTTTTTACGAGCATTTGCATAATATGAATAAGCAGAATATGCTAGAGCTTTTTTTTCTCTTATTTCTTGAAAAACAATAGATGATAATCCTGCACCAAAATATTCGTTAAATAGCATAGATGCCGCCATAAGCTCTGGGCTAAAAGCTTCGTCAGGAGCAAGAAAGTATAATTCTACTTGTTGCATATCGTATGGTGCATAATAAACTTTATTTTTTTTGAAAGCTTTTTCTTTATATATTTTTTTTGTAGGAATTTTTATCAAATCTTGTTTTGGGTGTGCTTTTTCTAAAATAGGCAATATTTTATCTGTATTGTTTTGTCCATAGTAATATATTTTATGTGGGTATTTTGTTAGGTTTTTTAAGATTTCTACTAGTTTGTTTATATCTTTTTCTTTGAGTTCTTCGGCAGAAATATTGTCTGTAAAGGGGTTTTCATCGCCATGTTTTGCAAAGTTTACTAAAGCACTTCTCAATATTGTTCCTTTATCTAGTTTTGCATCATTTCTTTTCTTTATTATACTTGCTACTAATTCTTTGTATGCATCTTTGTTTGCTTCTACATTTTTTAGAATATGCTCTAAAAGTGAAATTCCTTCACCTACATTTTTTTCTAAGCCAGAAAGCGTTACGTACATTTTATCTCTTCCTGTATTTACATTAAAATCTAATGCAAGGCGGTAAAATTCTTTTTGAAGTTCTGCTGCGCTATATTTATCTGTTCCTAAAAACGGTAGGTAACTTACAGCAAGCGCCATATCTTTACTGTGGTCAGATCCAATATCAAAAATATATGACAAACTAAAAAGTTCATTATTTTTATTTTCTACATAAAAGAAAGGATAAGAATTTACATTGCTTCTTGTTATGCTTTCTTCAAAATTTAAAAATTCTGGTTCAAGTTCAGTAGATTTTATTGCCTTTACTTCTTCAAAAAAAACTGAAGATGCTTCTCTATCTAATTCTAGTTGAGTGATTTCTGGTTTTGGAACGGCATGTCTATTCGCTTCGCCTTTTCTTTTGAAAGAGACTACATAATTTTCTTTATAATGTTTTTGAGCAAAAGCCATTACATCTTCTTTTGTAATATTGTCCATTGCTTCGTATTCAAATATATAATCTTTCCAAGCTATGTCGTTTATAAAAGCATCTACCATTAAATTTGCTCTTCCTCTATTTTTTTCGATAGTTTGAATTCTGTTTAACTTTAAATTATTAACACAAGCCTCTATCAACCAGTCGTCAAAATTTCCTTGTTTTACATTTTCTATTTCTGCCAATAGTAAATCTTTAACTTGTTCTAATTTTTGCCCTTCTTTTGGAAGCCCGTATAAAAAATGTGCAGAGTGGTCTTTTAATATCTGAGGGAAAGAACCTGCATTTAATACTTTCTGACCCAACTTTAAATTTAAATCTATTAAGCCTGCTTGCGAATTTGCCAATATCATATCAACAATAGAAAGCATTTTAGCTTCTTCACTTCCAGCACCGTCAAATTTAAAACCTACATAAACGCTTTCTTGTTGTGGTCCAAAAGTTTCTTTTATAATAGGCGCAGTTAATTCTTTATCTATTGGCATATTAAATTCTGGAGTTTTATTTGCTTCCCAGTTTCCAAAGTATTTTTCTACAAGTGCTATTGTTTTTGTAATATCTATATCGCCAGAAAGGCAAATAGCCACATTGTTTGGTCTATAATAGTTATTATAGTAATCCATTATATTGTAAAGAGAAGGATTTTTTAAATGCTCGCCTTTTCCTATTGTAGTTTGAAAACCATACGGATGATTGGGAAATAAACCTTCTAAAACTCCTTGGTAAACCCATCTACCATCATTATCTTGTGAGCGGTTAAATTCTTCGTAAACGGTTTCCAATTCTGTATGAAAAAGTCTTAAAACAAGTGTTTGAAAACGCTCGCCTTCTATTTTTAAAAATTTTTCCATTTCGTTTGCTGGAATATCGTTTGTGTAAACCGTTCTATCAAAAGAGGTATAGGCGTTTGTGCCTTTTGCTCCTAGCGAAGAAATCATTTTATCATATTCATTGGCAATAGTAAGTTTCGATGCTTCGTAAGATAATTCATCTATTTCTTTATATATATCTCGTTTTTTAGTTTCATTACTTTCATTTTTATGTGCTTCAAATTTTTCAGCTATCTTATCTAAAAGTTTCTTTTCAGCTTTCCAGTCTTTAGTTCCTATTTTATGCGTTCCTTTAAACATCATGTGTTCTAAATAGTGCGCCAAACCTGTAGTTTCTGCTGGGTCAAATTTAGAACCTGCTTTTACCGCTATATAAGTTTGTACTCTTGGTGCTTCTTTGTTTACACTTAAATATACTTTTAGACCATTCTTTAAAGTATAAATTTGAGTATTTGTTGGGTCGTTTTCAACATTTTGTATTGCCTCAGTAGCTGTAGCCTTGGTTTCTAAACTTGTTTTTACTGTGCTTGTGCTTTGTTTAGTTTTACAGGCTGTGGTTAATAATATTAATGTTGTAATAAATAATGATATTTTTCTCATAAGTAATAAGTTTAAAAAGTAGTTCACTTCTAAAATCAAATATATTTTAATTCAAACGGTTTTTCTAGTTTTCTGTTATTAAATAATGTTGCCTTTTGTTAAATAAAAAAAGGACAACCAGTTGATTGTCCTTTTGTAAGTATTTTGTATTGCCTAATGTTTTAAAATTTAGGGCATGCAGTAACGTCTCTACTTCTCTTAGACCATTTGCCTACATAAATTAAAGAAACCTCAAAACCACCTCTCGATTGGTTTCCTTCTTTCAAACTTGAAATAGTTAAATCATAAGCTACGCCTAAATCTATACCTTTAAAATCTACACCTGCCATAAAAATCATTGATTCAGCATTGTAACCTTGTACATTTTTTGCAGTTAAGCCACCAACGCCTCTAAACATAGCTCCAAAACGAAATGCATTTCCACTTGGGTCAAATTTATCAAACAAAAAACGAACATCTGTACCATACATAGTTTCTAAACTTTGTCCTTGAGATTGTACTAATAGTTTTGGTAAAATATGTATTTGTGGTAAAATAGGAATATTTATTCCTGCATGTCCGCTGTATTTCATTGGTAATTTTACTGAAGCATCGCCCACAAAAGATTCGCTTGGTTCATTAATATGTTGAACAGAAAAACCTGCATAGGCAGTAAATTTATCATCTCTTCCTTTAAAGAAATACAATAAACCTGCACTTATATCATAAAAAAGTCTACTAGTGCTTGCGGCGTCTAAATATGGATCTCTTTGTCCTGTTGTGGGGTCGTAATCAGAACCTGTCCACTGCTCTCCAAGTCTTAATTCTAAAGGATTAAAAGTTCTGTTAATTAAATCTCCTTGAATACCAGCAACTAAATAATGTTGGCTCCATCTATCTAAACTTTGCATATAAGAAACGGCTACTCCTGCTCTTGTAGTTCCAAAATTTGAAATTGCAGATTTATCATTTAATGCTTCTACACCAATTCCTAGAGCATTTTTTCCTACGGGTATTCTAAAGTCTGCAGCAAAAGTCATTGTTCTAAACTCACCTGTGCCTCCATTTTCTCCACCTTCGTTTTTTAAAAGTTCTCCCCATTGGCTTCTGTATAATGCAGAAACCCTATAGTTTCCATTAAAAACACCTGTTAATGCAGGGTTTAGTTGAAGTGGTGCGCTATAAAACATAGATAAGTGAGGGTCTTGTGCAAAAACACTAGAACTCATTACTAAGCAAAATATAAAAAGATAAAAATTTTTCATTCTACACATTTATTTAAAATTTCAGAAGCCTAAAGATAGTATTATAAGTGAAAATATCAAATATAAAACGTCTACTTGTCTTGTTTTGTTGTTTATAAATATCAAAGCTAATAAATAAAGTGTTGCTATAAAATGTTTAACACTATTATTATTACGACATTTTTTTTCATTTGTGAATTTTTATTGTCAAAGCTTTAATCTTTTATCTATTTAAAGTTCCATAACAGTTTAAAAGCTATTATTTTTGTCGCTTAAATTTTATAATATGTACAGATCACATTCTTGCGGCGAATTAAGAGCCTCAAACATCAATGAAACAGTAAGGCTTTCTGGTTGGGTTCACAAATCTAGAAACCTTGGTGGAATGACTTTTATTGATCTTAGAGACCGTTATGGAAAAACTCAATTGGTTTTTAATGAAGAAGTAGATAAAAATTTAAGCGAAAAAGCAGCTAAGCTAGGAAGAGAATTTGTAATACAAATAGAAGGAAAAGTAGCTGAACGTTCTAGCAAAAATGCTGAAATGTTAACAGGCGATGTTGAAATTATAGTTTCTAAATTAATTATTTTAAATGCTTCTTTGACACCGCCGTTTACTATGGAAGACGAATCTGATGGTGGCGAAGAGTTGAGAATGAAGTATCGTTATTTAGATATTAGAAGAACACCTGTAAGAGAAAATTTAATTTTTAGACATAAAGTTTCTATGGAAGTTAGAAAATATCTTTCTGACCAAGGTTTTATAGATGTAGAAACGCCTTATTTAATAAAATCTACGCCAGAAGGTGCTAGAGATTTTGTAGTACCTTCAAGAATGAACGAAGGACAGTTTTATGCTTTACCACAGTCGCCACAAACTTTTAAGCAGTTGCTAATGGTTGGTGGAATGGATAAATATTTTCAGATTGTAAAATGTTTTAGAGATGAAGATCTTAGAGCAGACAGGCAACCAGAGTTTACACAAATAGACTGCGAAATGGCTTTTGTAGAACAAGAAGATATTTTAAATGTATTTGAAGGTTTAACAAGGCATTTGTTGAAAGAAGTAAAAGGCGTTGAGTTTGGAGATTTTCCAAGAATGACATTTGACGATGCCATGAAGTTTTACGGAAACGACAAACCAGATATTCGTTTCGATATGAAATTTGGAGAGTTAAACGATTTAGCAAAAAACAAAGGTTTTAATGTTTTTGATCAACAAGAATTAATTGTAGGAATTGCAGTGCCTGGCTGTGCTGGATATTCTAGAAAAGATACTGACAAACTTATTGACTGGGTAAAAAGACCACAAGTTGGAGCTTCTGGCTTGGTGTGGGCAAAAGTAAATGAAGATGGAACATATAAATCTTCTGTAGATAAATTTTATAACCAAGAAGATTTAGCTGCTTGGGCAGAAAGAACAAATGCTAAAAAAGGAGATTTGATACTAGTAATGTCTGGCGACACCAATAAAGTAAGAGCGCAACTAAGTGCCTTACGTATGGAAATGGCAGAAAGACTTGGCTTGAGAAAAGCAGATGAATTTGCGCCACTTTGGGTTATTGATTTTCCTTTATTGGAATGGGATGAAGACACCAATGCTTATCATGCGATGCATCACCCTTTTACAGCACCAAAACCAGCAGATGTTCATTTATTGGATACTGACCCAGGAAAAGTAAAAGCAAATGCTTATGATTTGGTAATGAATGGAAACGAAATTGGTGGTGGATCAATAAGAATTCACGATAAAACTATGCAAGCAACTATGTTAAGACATTTAGGTTTTTCTGAAACAGAAGCAAAAGCACAGTTTGGCTTTTTGATGGATGCATTTGAATATGGCGCACCACCACACGGAGGTTTAGCATTTGGTTTAGATAGATTGGTTTCAATACTTGGCGGGCAAGAAACCATTAGAGATTTTATTGCTTTCCCAAAAAACAATTCTGGAAGAGATGTAATGATAGATGCACCAGCACCACTAGACAATGCGCAATTGGATGAGTTGGGATTGAAAATGAAGTAATTATTAAAGCTTAAAAACTAAAAAATGATATTAAAACAAATTTTATTCGGAACTATTTTAACTACAAGTCTTTTGGCATGTAAACCAACTTCTTTTATTTCTTCAGTTGGGAATATCAATTCAACAGAAATATCTTTAACGGAAGCAAACTTTAAAGTATTAGGGAGTTATACTGGAACACATACTTCAAGAAGAGATCTGATTAACATTAAAGGAAACCAAGGTTTAGTTGCTAATGCCAAAGCAGAATTATTAAAAAATGCTGAAAAAGACGGTGTAAGTTTAACAGGCGGATCAAGAACACTTAGTAATGTTGTAATAGATGTTGTTGAGAATAAAAATAGAGTAACTTGTACTATTTCAGCTGAAATTATTGAGTTTACTAAGTAAACTTCATATAAAAAAAAGACCAACTGAAACTTCAATTGGTCTTTTTTTTGCTTTAATCCTTACTGCTTATCTGCCCAGCCAAATACTTTTTGTAAAATATCTGTAGTTCTTGCGCTTAAATTTTCTCTAATTTTAATTTCTTCTTTTTCTACCATTTTAAACAAACCATTTAAAGCCTGCTCGGTAACATAAGCCGTTAAATCTGGATTTACTTTCTTTACCAAAGGTATTTGGTTGTAAGTATTTATTACGTCTCCCCAATATTTTGTGGCGTTTACACTTTTTAAACTATTGTTAATTACAGGAGTAAAAACACCTTCTAAACTTGTATAAGATGTTCTTTTTAGAAAGGCTGTGGCAGATGTTTTGTTGTTGCTAAGCAAAATTTCTTTAGCATCGTTAAAAGACATTTGCTTTATAGAATTTATAAAAATTGGAGCTGCTTCTTTTGCAGCTTTTTCTGCTCCTCTATTAAAAGAAAGTATAGCATCGTCAACCAATTTTCCTGCACCAATATCTCTAAGTGTTTTTTCTACCTGTTGTGCTTCTGGTGGCATTACTATTTTTAGTAGTGCGTTTCCAAAATACCCGTTGGTCTGCGAAAGCCTGTCTGCTCCATTTGTAATTCCTACATTTAGCGCACTTTTTAGTCCATTGCTCATATCCAAGCTAGAAGGCGTATATGTACTAGAACCAGAAGATTCTGTTAAAACTTCTGCGGCTGTTTGTGCTACAGATTGTAGTGTATCGCAGCTAGACATTATTAAAGAGCCAGCAAATAAAAATGGAAGAATAATTTTTTTCATACTTAGTTTTTTGATTTTTTTAAAAGCAACAATTATGCCGATAAGCTGTAAATGTATTCTTTTCTATGGTATTTTTGAACTATGAAAGTATCTATTTTAACTATTGGAGACGAAATTTTAAACGGAACCACAATTGACACCAATGCAGTATTTATGGCAGAAAACCTCATTAGTGAAGGTATAGATGTTTCAAAAATGCTTACCGTTTCTGATACAGAAGATGAAATAGTAAATGCTTTAGATTTTTTAAAAACTACTGCCGAAGTTATTTTTATAACTGGTGGCTTAGGTCCTACAAAAGATGATATTACTGTTAAAACATTGGCAAAATATGTTGGGCAAGATTTGGTTTTCAATGAAGAAAATTATAATCACGTAAATATGCTTTTATCACAAAGAAGAAAAAAAGATATAGAAGTAGATAAAAGTAGATGCATGTTTCCAGAAAAGACTATTTTTCTAAATAACCAAAAAGGAACAGCGCCAGGAATGTGGTTAGAAAAAAATGGTGTAATTCTTATTTCGATGCCGGGCGTGCCTTTAGAAATGAAACAAATTTTTATAGATGAAGCATTGCCTAAAATTAAAGAAATATTCAAAAATAAAGTTATGTATACCGGTAGAGAAATCACATCAGAAAAAATCAAATTAGTTATCAAAAGCAATATAGGAAAAAACATCTGTCTGATGATATCAGGAGATCCCGCGCTTTTCTCAGGGCAATTCCAAAAGCATCTCTGCTTAGATGAGCATATCAAGTGGTTTAACAAGTACAAGTACAATTATGAAGTAATACCGGGATTAAGTAGCCTCAGCATTTTATGTGCTAAGCAGAGCATTGACCTAACGTCATTTTCTAGTAATCAAAATGTTGTCATCACAAGCATTGAAAGACTGCGCGACTTGCAACAACTAAATTATAATGAGTTAAGAGCAACTTTATCTTCAAAACCATCACTTGCGCTTTATCAGTCAATAAACGAATTTGATAATATCAAGCAAATATTACTTGAGTTTTATCCTTCTAAGACGAAAATAATTTTTGCTCAATCTTTATCTTGGAATAATGAATACATTTTTGAAACAGACCTTACAGCACTAGATAACACCGACTCAAAAGTTAACCAATTTAATGATCAAACTTTAATATTGGTATGCCCAACAAAAATTGCAGATCCTCAATAACAAATGAATAATATATCTACCCCATCGCTTGGTCATTTCATTAGAGTGCCAAGTGGACGATTTACGATGGGAAATTCTAGGTCCTACAAGTCTCTTTTTGGCAAAAACTTAATTGAGCGTCCTCAAGCGAGAAAGACTCATCTTGTAGAAATAACTAAAGATATAATTGTACTAGAAACCCCTGTAACGAATAAGATGTTTCAAACTTACACAAAAGATCACTTAGGACTATTGAAAGAAATTCAATTTAGTTTTATTGCTAATAAGAGAGATTTCTCTGAGTTTTACTTCAAAAATAAACAAGAAAAGTTGATTAAAGATAAAATTATTTGGCAATCAAGGAAACTATTAAACGTTATCAATAAAGCTGAAAATAGCAATTTTCCTGTTGTGGGTGTTGGTTATTTAGAATGTCTAAATTATTGTGCTTGGCTGTCGAATAAGCTTAAGTGCAAAGTAAGAATGCTGACAGAAGCAGAATGGGAGTACTGCGCCCGAGCAGGAACAAACACTATTTTTCATTGGGGAGACAAAATAGCACCCGCTGATAAATTTGCATGGTTCTTTGATAACTCTGAATTGAAAATAAAAACAGTGAAGCAGCTTAGGCCTAATGACTGGGGCTTTTATGATATTGCGGGCAATGTATGGGAATGGTGTCAGGATAAGTACAGTCAACAGTTCTACAAATATAGTGACAAAACCAACCCAATATCTACGCACGGTAACTGCAAAAAGTATGCTATTAGAGGGGGTAGCGCCTTAAATAAAGCTGAAACAACAAGAGCCTCTCATCGTTTTGGCTTGCCTCCTCAGGTTAGAAATGAATTTTTAGGTTTTAGAATTGTTATTGAACGCCCATTATGTGGTTATTC
>CAKZQD010000112.1 GCA_937139485.1 uncultured Bacteroidota bacterium
CAAAAGAAAGCAGCTGAGTTTAAGCAAAAAAGGCTTCACTTGCATACTGGATTTTCTACCGAAGCTATTAATGAAAGGATTCGTTTGTTGAATCAAACTTCTGACCAAAAAATAGAATTGGAAGTAGAAGATTTGTTTGAAAACGAAATAGCTGTTGGAACAAAAATAACATTGCACTTTCCAATATAAAATTGAAAAATGAAAAAAATTTTATTAATATTATTTACTTTAACTAACTTTTATGTTCAAGCTCAAAAGTTTGCTGATAAAGAATTTTATTTGATAGATTCTTTAGTTCTAGAAAACGTAGACGAGTTTAATAAAAACTTGATAGATAGTTTTCTTGCTATTTACCATAAAGATGAAATAGATACTGCCAAGCTAAATACTTTATCTATTCTTGTAGATGAATGTTGGGATCCTAATATATGGCCAAGGTATAATGAATTACTGCTACAAAATTCTTTAGATTTACTAGCGTCTTCTACAGATAAAACACTTAGAAAAAGTTATCAAAATTATTTAGGTCATTCATATAAAAACAAAGCTTATTTTTTTATTACTGGTGGTTCAAGTCTCAAAGCAAAAGAATTTTATTACTTAGCACTAGAGCAATTTAAAGAAACAGGAAACAAACAAAATATTGGTGAGTTATATAGTATTTTGGCTTTAACACACTCCGATGAAGGTGATTATGTAACTGCGATTAGTTATGCAGAAAAATCTATAGCTTTAGTTAAAGATAATTTAGAAGAAGAAAACACTTTAGCTTGTTATCACAATATGGCGGTTATTCAAATGGATATAGAAAACTATGAAGAAGCTAAGTATTATAGCAATTTAAGTTATGAAATGGCAAAAAAACAAGGCAACTTAATATTAAAAGGTCAAAGTTTGTTTATGCTTGGTGATTTACTAAGAATTGAAGAAAAATACGCTCTTGCTAAAGATACCTTTTTGCTTGGTCTATCTACATTTCAAGAATTAGAGGAAGATTACTTTTTATTAAAAGCTTATGATAAAATGGCAGAAATAGAACCCTATTTATCTCAATATAATGAGGCTTTATTATGGAATATAAAATTAGATTCACTGAATAAAAAGTTCAAATCTATAGAGTATGATATTAAAGTAAGACAAAATTATTTATCTATTTGGTATTACAAAGAAGAATTTGAAAAGGCTAAAAAAGTAGCTTTAGAAACTTTAAACCTTTTAAAATCAGAAAAGAAAATAGCTGAAAAAGCATTCGTATTGCAATACCTTGCCAAAATAGCAGAGAAAGAAAAACAATTTGAAAAAGCGACTAACTATTTAAACCAATATATTGAAGCGAAAGATAAAAAGGAGCTCGACAAATCTGCCAAGTTGGGAATAAAGCAAGTCCTCCAATATAAATTTGAACAACAAAAGGAAATTGACGATTTAAAATACGAAAAAGAAATAGCAATTGCAAAAGCTCAGAAACAAAGAAACAGAATTGGTTTTATTGCCGCTGCAATTATTGCAGGATTAATCGCCTTATTTTCAATACTTATTTTCAACCGTTTAAAACTCATTAGAAAACAAAAAACGAAACTTGATAACGCCTACGAACAATTAGAAGAAAGCAAGAAAAATGAGCTAGCAGTTTCTAATCTGAAAGCTTTGCAATCTCAAATGAATCCGCATTTTATTTTTAACGCCTTAAACTCAGTTCAAGATTTGGTATTACTACAAGACATTAGAAACTCAAACAAATATCTAGGAAAATTTAGTGATTTAATTCGTAAAATTCTGCTTTCTTCTAAAGAACAGTTTATTACACTAGAAGAAGAAGTTGAAATACTATCTCTTTATTTAGATTTGGAAAAGTTGCGTTTTGGAGAAGATTTTGTCATTGATTTGCAATGCAATGTTTCTGAAAAACAACAAGATGAAATTATGCTTCCAGCTATGTTTATTCAACCATATATAGAAAATGCCATAAAGCACGGGTTATTTCACAAAGAAGGAAAAAAAGAATTGATGGTTCATTTCAATATAAAAAATAATGCGCTTGAATGTATCATAAAAGACAATGGAATAGGACAAAAGAAAGCAGCTGAGTTTAAGCAAAAAAGGCTTCACTTGCATACTGGATTTTCTACCGAAGCTATTAATGAAAGAATTCGATTGCTTAATGAAACTTCTGAAAAGAAAATTGAACTTGAAATTGAAGATTTGTTTGAAGGCGATTTAGCTATCGGAACCAAAATCATCTTATTTTTTCCCATTTAAGAACTGAAAACTACGTTTCGTGAATTGGTGCTAAATTTCATACGGATAGTTTTAGACTTTTGACTTATTATTTAATCAAAAAAACTAAAATTATGAAAAATTTATTATCAATTATTATGTTGTTTGTAACAACAATTTCTTTTGCACAAGATGGGCTTTACCAAACTATAGAAAAAAATGGAGAAGCCGCAGAATATAGAGAATATTATTCTGTAATGAAAGGAGAAAAAGAAGGAACTACAAGTTTAGAAGGCGAACGTTATTGGGTAAATGCTGTGATACTTAAAACAGAATCAGGAGAAAAATATGGTGTTAAGTTTGTAAAAACAGATGGAAGTGGAGATCTAAGAACTCTTGATTTTATGAGCAGATACAATAAAGTTAAAGGCTATCCAAATGTATCTTATATATATCACGAAAAAGAAAACGATGGTCTTATTGCCGTAGGAGATTATATAATGGTTTTAAACGGTATTTCTTCTGATGGTTTAAGCTTTAAAAGTTTTGAAACTGTATTTGTAAAAAAGCAAGTAAAAGAAGTAAAAAAGGAAGCTGATACAGGGAAAGATGGAAAGAAAAAAAGTAAGTTTTTAGCTAGTTTAAAAGATGCTTTGCTTAGTGGCAATTCAAGTGATGAATCTAATTCTATAGAAGCAAAAAAAGCCAGATCTGAAGATTTAACTCAAATAGCTAAAGATTATTTAAAAGCCATAAAAGCAAAGCAAAGTACTTACACTTTAACTGCTCAAGATAATGCTGATATTGCTAAATTAGAAGCTTTGAAAGCACAGAAATATGCCGACATTAAGAAAGCCAATGATGATTATTGGGCATCGCCAGCAGGTCAAGCACATTACAAATCTTATGGCAACAGTAGTTCTAAGTCTTCTTCTTATACTGTAAAAAACACAAGTAGTTCTGCTGTAACTATTGGTGGCAATGGTTGGACCTATTTATTGAATGCAGGTAGTTCTAAAACGATCTCTTGCAATTCTGCTGTCTTCAGAATGGTAAAAAATGGAAGTTCTTGGCAAACAGGGAGTCAAATTTCTAATGGAAGTAAATGTGGGCAAACTATAAGTTTTTAATTTAACTGACTAAGATTACTCTTACTTTCTGTAAAACCAAGTTTTTGCTTTTCCGCCCTGTGAAGTGTTTTCACTTCACAGTATTATGTGGCAAGTGAAAACACTTAATACGGCAAAAGAATCGTCATTGTGATGACGAAACAAGAAGCAATCTATTGCTGCTTTCTGAAAAGTATTCCAAATAAACAGATTACTTCAAACTGTTTGGAGTTTTCGTAGTGACGGTAAAAAATACGAAAGAATTTACTTAACCAAGTTTTTACCGTTTATGAACTCAAAACAACAGTTCGTGAACTAGCGCTACATAAAAGCACGTATTCACTCCATATTTGAAGTGTCAATTAATTATTAAACAAAGAATTTCATCAATTTGTTTGAGTAGAACCTTGGCTTTGTAAAATACTTTGCTGAGGTTTTCTCAAACACATTATTAATCACTTAAACAAAAAAATATGAAAAATTTAATTACAAAAAAACTATTTCTTTTATCAATAATTATTTTAGGCTTATTAGCAGAAGTAGGTGCACAAACATTACCTTTCTCTCCAAGTTTTATTTATGAATTTACAAATGGAAGTATAGCAAATACTGCCCCAAATAGTGATGTGCCTTCTTTAGATAATACACCTTCTACTACTACAGATAGATTTGGTGCTTCTGGAAACGCAGCAAATATTGGAGGCTCATTTGGTGCAAGTTTAACATCAATTTTAGCTACAGAAAATTTAAATACCTCTATTAGTTTTTGGATAAAGTCAAATGCTGTGAGCTCATTTGAGCGCGTATTAGATATGTTTGGTCCAAATGGTAAAGGTTATTATGTAGGATTTAATAGCTCAACTTTATCTGTTTATGCAACTGCAGAAACAGATCTTTCTTTTAGTGCTTCTAAAGGTTTTAATGCCCCTTACAGTAGTTTAGGTGATAGTACTTGGCACCATATTGTAATAACTTCAAGACAATACCTATTTGGAAATAACGATCAACTTTACTTTGATTTATATATAGATGGTGTAATGCAAACGCTTTCAAATCCAGGTTCATCGCTTAATCCAGCTGGAGACATTGATGAATTTCTTATCAATGCGGAGTTAACAATTGATCCAGGAAACAATTATAATGGAGATTTGGATGATATTTATTTTTATAAAAAAAGATTAAGCCAAGCAGAAGTGACTCAACTATACAACCATACTTCTGGTACACGACCAACTAAATATTATGTAGATGCAGATGCTTTAGGAAACAATGATGGTAGCTCTTGGACAAATGCATTGACAGACCTAAGAGAAGCATTCTTAAATTCTTATGACGGAATGGAAATTTGGGTTGCAGAAGGAACTTATAAAAGAACTGGTACAAATAGAGATTTTTCTTTTGCTTGGCTTACTGATAGCTTAAAAGTGTATGGCGGTTTCAACGGAACGGAAACTATGCTTTCTCAAAGAGATTGGAATGCAAACGAAACGATACTTTCTGGAGATATTGGAGTAGTTGGAGATAATTCAGATAACTGTTATACGACCTTACTTGGTCCATTAGGTTCTTCTACAAATACCATAAACTACTCACTAATAGATGGTTTTATAGTACAAGACGGAAATGCTAATGGTTCTACTTATTATGAAAGAAGACAAGGTGGAGGTTTTTTCTCTTATTATTATGTTCGTAATACTGATGTAAAAAACTGTACTTTTAAAAATAACTATGCTCAATATGGCGGAGCTATTTCAGCAGCCGCTTTTCAACAAGAGAAAACCGTAAATTTTGAAAATTGTATTATTCAAGAAAATTCAAACGAATTTGCAAGTATTTTTATTGGAGTATATAACGGTAACAATACTACATCAACAATAAGTAACTGTTTAGTGGTAAATAATACAGCAAATTCGCCAACAGCTGGCACAAACCAAATGACAAGTATGTATATCAATGCACAAGCCGGTGGAAGTATAGATTTAGATATCAATAATTCTACTTTTGCTGAAAATACAAATTCGTATTCTGGGTCAAATGATGTAGCAAGTATTTTAGTTTATACGCAAAACACAGCAGGAACTCAAAATGTAGATATCAATAACTCTATTTTTTGGGGAAATACAGATGATGATGAGATTGTACGTTTACATTCTACTGGTGCTGTTTTTACAAACGTTAGTCTTAACAGTTCGATAAGTGATCTTACAAGTACAGAAAGTTTTTACACAGAAACTAATGTTTCAAATTCTGATCCATTATTTACAGATGCTTTAAATGAAGATTATACATTACAAAGTACTTCGCCAGCTATAGATGCAGGTTCGCAAACTGGATTAATAATACCAAGTTTAGATTTAGCAGGAAATGCAAGAGTAATCGGTTCAGAAATAGATATGGGTTGTTATGAAAACCAATGTAATGTTTCTGTAAATGTTTCCAATGTTGGCGATGATTTAAATGCCACTACAGGTTTTGCTACTTACCAATGGCTTCAAGATGGAACGGCTATTTCTGGTGCAACAAATGCAATTTATACACCTACAACATCTGGAGATTATTCTTGTGAAATTACTGACAACGGATGCTCTGCAACTTCTAATACTTTAAAAATAGATATGACTACAATTGGAATCAATGACATAAGTTTTGAAAACGTGAGTGTTTATCCAAATCCAACAAATGGAATCATCAATTTAAATGTTTCTGAGACTTTATCTTCTGTTAGAATAATGGATTTAACAGGAAAAACGGTTCAAGTTTTCAATGCAGGTTCTAAGCAGTTAGATATTTCAGAATTTACTATAGGAATTTATTTCTTAGAGATTGCTAATGCTGAAAGGAAGTCTGTTGTAAAAATTATTAAGAAATAGCATTAAGAACCTGTACGTCATTCCAAAAAAATAAAGAGGTACGATTTAATTTTATTTGGAATCTAACGAAAATTAAGTTTTAAAAGCGAATGAAGTGTAGAAACGAAAACGTGTAAGGTTCTGAATAATTTTTCGTACATCAAAATTTTCAGAATGACGTAAAAACAATATTCAGCCTTTCAAACCAACAGATTACTTCAAACTCTCAGGAGTTTTCGTAATGACGATAAAAAGGAAACCAACTCGGTTGTTGGTGTTTTTCACCAACAACATTAAAACAATATAACCAAAGAATTCATCATTTTGTTTAAGTGAACTTAGGCCTTGCGAAAGCTTTGCTTAGGTTCACTTTTAACAACAATAAAAAACACTTAAAACAAATTATTATGAAAAAATTACTACTTACACTTACAGCCATTATTGCTTTCGGCTTTATAACAAAAGCACAAATTTTAACTACTGCTATAGCATCAGGAAATACTATTTCTTGTAATGGAGGAAATGCTAATAAATCTGCATTGGCTTTTAACCCAGACGAACAAATGTATTATAGCAATAATGCCGGAGGAACAAAACCTAATGAGTATTATGATATAAATGGAACCTACATAGGTAATTCTTTGCATACAGATTGGAGAGGAATGTGGTATAGTTCTACTACACAAGCCCTTGAAGGAAATACTTGGAGTGGTGTATGTGTTATTGATACTTTAACTTCTGCAGGCGTTTACACACAAGTTTATTCAATGGGATTTATATCAAATCCACCAAACCCACAATCTGCTGGAGTATATGATTATGACGATAATGTTATTTTTTACTATGACTCAGATTCTTTATATTCTATATCTAGAGTAGATGGCTCAGCATTACCAACTATAGAATTAACAGGAATTTCAAATTTTTCTAATGTCAGGCTTTATAGTTTAATATATACAGGTTTAGCTCAAAATGAAATAGGTTTATATAGTAATGCTGATAAAGAATTATACTTGTTTGATAAATCTACTGGAGCATTATCAAATACTGTTTCTATGCCTGCTCTAACACCATCAGTTTCTGGAAATTGGGGTATTTCTTATACGAATGAGCTTTTTTGGATATACACTTCTTCTGGAAATAAATGGCTTGGTTATCAAATAGATGGTGCCTGCATAGTAAACATACCAGATACCAATTTTAAAACCTACTTAGTAGGAAATGCTGCAATAAACACAAACGGAAATACTGAAATAGAATGTGCTGAAGCAAATGCTTTTACAGGCGGTATATATTGTAACAGTCAAAATATTACAGTCTTAACAGGAATAGAAGCCTTTACTTCTTTAAAATTTTTGAGATGCGCAGCAAACTCTTTAATTAGTTTAGATGTAAGTAACAATATAGCTTTAGAAGATTTATGGTGTTTTGGAAATTCAATAACAAGTTTAGACGTATCCTCAAACACAGCTTTAAAAGATTTAAGATGTGGTAGTAATCAATTAACAACTTTAGATGTAAGTAACAATATAGCTTTAGAAGATTTAGTTTGTAGTGGTAATCAATTGAGTGTTTTAAACGTGAGTAGCAATGTAAACTTAGAAATGCTTCAAGTCAATGTAAATCAATTAACTAATTTAGATATTACAAATAACTTAAATCTTTTGAATCTTCATTGTGGGGAGAACCTCTTATCAAGCATAGATGTAACAAACAATACTGGTTTAGAATATTTTTATTGTTCTGATAACACATTGACCAGTTTAGATGTTTCTAATAATACAAATCTAATTCAGCTTGGATGCGAATCAAATAATATAAGTAGTTTAGATGTTTCTAATAATGTAAATATGACAAGACTTGAATGTCAAGCAAATACTTTAACCAATTTAGATGTTTCAAGCAATACAATTTTAGAAGATCTTTACTGTCATACAAATTTTTTGACCAGTTTAGATGTTTCTAACAACTCGAACCTTGATTACTTACAATGCCAAAACAACGCTATAAATAGTTTGGATGTTTCTGCTAATGCCAATCTAAACACACTTTTTTGTAATGATAATGCTTTAACCTCTTTAGATGTAGCGAATGGAAACAATACAAACTTTGTATATTTTTATGCAGAAAACAATCCAAATCTTAGTTGTATAAATGTAGATGATGCAAATTATAGTACAACAAACTGGACAAACATAGATGCCACAGCAAGTTTTAGTGAAACTTGTATAGTTCTAGTAAACGCAATAACAGTTCAAGGTCAAGGAGGAGTTTCTAGCATTATAACAAACGGTGGCACACTTCAAATGAGTGCAGATGTTTTGCCAACCAATGCAGATGATGCTACTTATACTTGGTCGGTAAATAATGCTAATGCAAGTATTTCAGCAACAGGAATCTTAACAGCTTTAGCAAACGGAACAGTAGAAGTTACAGCCACAGCAAATGATGCTTCCGGAACTGTTGGTACAAAAACGATAACTATTTCAAATCAGTCTGTAGGAATCAATGATATGGCTTTTGAAAACCTAAACATTTTCCCAAACCCTACAAATGGAATCATCAACTTAGATATTTTTGAAAAATTGACAAACATAAAAATAATGGATTTAACAGGAAAGACAATTAAAGTTTTCAATTCAGAAGCTAAGCAATTAGACATTTCAGCATTTACTACAGGAATTTATTTCTTAGAAATAGCGAATGCTGAAAAAAAATCAATTATTAAATTACTTAAAAAATAATAAAGACTTCATCATTTTGTTTGATT
>CAKZQD010000113.1 GCA_937139485.1 uncultured Bacteroidota bacterium
AACAGAACACAATTATAGAATTATTTATAAGATAATCAATAAGAATCAAGTTGATATTCTTTTAATTCATCACGGAGCAAGAGATTTTAAGCGTAGAATAATAAAATAAAACTATAGCAGAATCTAAAATTAATACAAGGTTCAGTTGTGAAATTTTAAGTTAAGAGATTTAAGAACAAGCGTCAAATTTTTGATTTGACAAAAAGGAAAAAGATATAACAAAGCAAAGATTTGACTAAGTGGAGAAATTGAAAGTTCATCTTTTTTAAACCTGTACTAATCTTAGCCGAGTCGTCAAACAATAACAATTCCTAATACTTCCAAAGTACAGAAACTTTGCCCATAGATTTTCTATCTTTCAAATAATTTAAAGCCTCTACAAGTTGTTCAATTTTAAAGACTTTTGAAATTTTTGGGTCAATTTTATTTTCATCTAGCATACTTACTACAGCAGTTAAACATCGTTTTAAAACATGTGGTCTATCATCACCTATTCTTAGCATATTTACTCCTACAATACCTTTAGAACTCATCATAAACTGTACTGGATGGTATAAACCAAAGCCTGCAACCATTCCTAGTTTTCCAAAAATATTTGTATCTGTCATACTTGCTGCTCCATATAAAACCAATGTACCACCAGAACCCAAAAGCTTGAATCCTTTTTTTGCTGAAGAACCACCAATGGCATCAAAAACCGCATCTAAACCATAATCACCAACTTCCTTTTTTATAATTTCAAAAAAATCTTGCGTTTTATAATTTATAGGATGATGTACTCCCATTTCTTTTAAATATTCTATTTTTTCAGCAGAGCCACAAGTTCCAAAAACTTCACAACCAATTTTCAAGGCCATTTGAACAAGAGCAGTTCCTACACCACCTGCTGCGGCTTGAATTAATACTTTATCGCCTTTTTTACAGTTTGCAACTTCATTTATACAATAATAAGCGGTACTATATTGTGTAGTTAAAGCCATTGCTTTTCCAGTTAAAACTTCTTCTTTTATTTTGGCACAACCACTACTTTCTGCTGCAACAAATTCTGCATAACCACCAAACCTTGTTAAAGCAGTAACTCTATCTCCTATTTTTAAATCACCAACATCACCTTTGGTTTCTTTAATTCTACCAACTACATCGTAGCCAATAATAGCAGGCAATGGTGGACAATCTTCATAATCGCCTTGCACAGCCATAATATCTGCATAATTTAAACCAAAACCTTCAGTTTCTATCAAAACTTGTCCGTTATTAATTGTTGGATTAGGCACTTCTTTGATTTCAAATGCATTTTCTGGTTTTCCAAACTTAGTTAATACTGCTGCTTTCATATTGTAAAAATACTAAGTATTAGTCAAAATAAAGCTATCAATTATACAAAAGGACCATAAGATTTCATGAAGAAAACTGTATTATTGTTATTCATTGTAAATTACTTCTATTATGAAATCCAAGAATTTTATTCCTTTACATTTTAAAGCAATAAACTGTAAAAAAAGCCTAGATAAATCTAAAATTTTCTTTGAATCCATGGATAAAAGAAGAAGTATAAGACATTTTTCTACTAAAAATGTGTCAAGGGAAGTAATAGAAAACATTATAAAAACAGCTTCTACTGCACCAAGTGGAGCACATAAACAACCATGGAACTTCTGTGCTATTTCTAATAAAGAACTCAAGAAAAAAATAAGAGATGCTGCAGAAAAAGAAGAAAAACTCAATTATGAAAAGCGAATGAGTGAAACATGGCTAAAAGACCTTGAACCTTTAAATACAGACTGGCAAAAACCGATGCTTGAAGATGCGCCTTGGCTTATAGTGGTTTTTATGAAAACATTTAATATAGTTGATGGCGAAAAGTATAAAAACTACTATGTAAAGGAATCTGTAGGTTTAGCTACTGGTTTCCTTTTGGCTGCTATTCATCAAGCTGGTTTATGCTCGCTAACGCATACACCAAGCCCAATGGGTTTTTTGGCAGAAGTTTTACAACGACCAAGTAATGAAAAAGCTTTTTTACTGATTCCAGTAGGTTATCCAACAGAAAATTGCGAAGTTCCTTTATTAGAAAGAAAAAAATTGGAAGAAGTTTCTATCTTTTTTGAGTAAAAGCATATAAAACAAAAAAGCGGATAAAATAACTTTTATCCGCTTTTAATATCTTAGTAATACTTATTATTTATTTTGCCTTACCAGCTTTCATTCCTGGATGCGGTGCAGAAGGATTACTGTCTCCAGTTTCGTCTTCTACTAATTTAAAGTCTACTTTTCTATCTAAATATTGCTCAGAAGATGTTCTTCCTGAAGCTTCTGCTTCACCATCATACTTTACAATAAATCTATTTCTGTCTAAACCATAAGTACTTGTTAAGTAATCTATTACAGCATCTACTCTGTTGTAAGACAATTGCTCATTGTACTTAGTGTTATCATCTTTATCTGCCATTCCTCTTGCTAATATTTTAGCTTCAGGACAAGTTAATAATCTCTGAGCAACTTCGTATAAGTGTGCATAGTATTCTGGTTTAATATTGTATTTGTCTTTATCGAAGTGAACTGATGGTAATTCAACAGATAATGCTTCACAATTCATTCCAGACCCGCCAGACTTTTGTTGCATATTATTAACAATGTTTTCTACTTTTTCAGCTAATTGCTCATCTGTTCCTTGTGCCACACCTTTATCATCTACAGCAAAACCAGGTTGAGAAAATGGCTCATTGTCATTTAAATCAATAATTCCATCTTTATCGCTATCTAAAGCCATTCCTTTTGGATCTACAGGTGCTCCTTCTGGAGTATCATCTTCTTGGTCTAATCTATTTGGTACACCATCGCCATCATCATCTTTCAATAAATCATCAATTGCTTTTTCAGGATCTGCCTCAGCAAGTTTTTGATAAGAATAGTGCATTGGGTTCAACATAGTTAAAGGCTCTGTTGTTTTTTTACCTACTAGATTAAATGTTAAACCTAGTGTTGTTTGATTATAAGAATCAAAATTTCTTGTTTGACCTTTACTATTAGTAGTTCCAGAACTAACCTCTGGCTCTTGCCATTGCATACCATCTAATAAATCATCTCTCATTAACATTTGTCTTGTTTCAATATCAAGATACATCCATTTTGTCAATCTTACAGTAAAACCACCACCTATTCCAAAAATAAACCTTGGATTATAATTTAATATTTTATTCTCATCTGCAACAGTATGTTCTTCTGCACGAGTTTCATACTTACCATCTCTCATTGCAGATAATTGCTTTAAAACATCTCCTCTTTTCTTAGTACCAATATCATTTAAATTTGCAACAGAGTTATAATCGTATACATCTCCATTTCCATCATAATGATCATAAAAAGTTTGATACATTGTCATACCAATAGTTGGGAATAATTTAAAATTAAAATTAGTCCTTTCTTTATGAAATGCTAAATTTCCAAAAGAGATAATAAAGTCTAAGTTTAAATCATGTCCTTGAGTTCTAGAATTGTGAAAAAACAGTTGCCCATCATTATATCCTTGAAATCCAGAAGATCTTTCATTTATTACATTTAAATGTTCTAGTGTTAAAGTTGATGCAGTACCATCATTTGTAAACATAGTATAAGTACTATATCTTAATCTTGTAGAGAACATATAAGACCAAGCTTTTGTAACATGCAATCCAAAATTATGTCCTGGTAAAGCAGGCTTGTTACCACTAAACAAATTTGGCGTTACATCTCCACTTAATATTGAAAAACCACCAAACACACCTATTTGCCAAGCATGCTGTGGCTTAGATGGGAAAAAGTATTTTCTATTTTTATAAGCGTCTTGTTGTTTTTTCTTTTTCTTACCTTGGTTAAAACCTTGATCCACATCATATTTAGGCATTACTGGCTTAGAAATTTCTTCTCTTTGCTCCTTTTTGTAGTCGTCACTATTTTTAGTGTCCTTTATGAAAGGCGTTTCAATTAATGAAGATTTTTGCTTTTTAGCTTTTGCTGGCTTGTCTTTCTTTTCTTTTTGAGCCATTAAAGGGCTATTAAAAATCATTAAGAAAGTAATTGATAATAGTAATATTTTTTTCATAGTCTTTAGTATTACAACGTGTTAGTAATTTATTTATAGGGGGCAAATATAGCATATTTTCAACTATTAGGTCTAATAATTGAATTTTTATGTAAAATATTTTTTAAAACTTAGGTTCATTATTCCAAAAAGAAGCTATTATTTTTGTATTGAGTACCACAATTATCAGCAATGAAAATAATGAAAAGAATAAATACTCTTTTTGAATATAATTTAACAAAAACACTTCTTTTTCAGATGATAAAACATTTACACTTTTTGAATAAGAAGAAATAGTAAACAATTCGAAAAATAGAAGGATTTTTTGAATTCTGGTAACTATAAAAACGAATAAGAATAGATTTAAAGCGAACAAAAAATATTTCACCCATTTTAGTTTAAAGAAAAACATGTTTTTAAAGTCTAATACTGTTCTAAAATAATAAACGGAAATAAAAATCATTAAAGTATTTGCAATTACATATTTATACTCTATTTCACTTATAATTGGTAATTGTACCAAAACTGCAATAATTAGTGCTATTACTAGCCACAATAATTCTTTTAAAAACTGTAACATATTTTATTTTGACAAAATTTGATAATATTCTTGTAAACTTACTTGCTTATTTATTAGCGAGTCTATAAGTGCTAGGTGCGCATTGTATAAATCATTAGTTTTCAATGTTTCCAAAGCTTCAAAATTTTCTGCGGCGGCGGCTGAAACAAATAAAGCTCTTCTATATTTTATATTATTTGTGGTATCTGTGTTTAATATATTTGCGATTAATGAATCTGCTGCTTCAAATTCATTTTTATATAGCTTTAACCAAAATTCATTATACTTGGTTTCTAAGTCTGCTATATTTTCAGCATAAAAATATTGATTTATACTTTTTACTTGTTTTAAATTTATGGTGTCGAGTAATAATAGTGAAACATGATAATTACTTAATGTTGTTTCATTGGTGGTGAAAAGTATATTGTTTTCTAAAACCTCCTTAATTTGGTCAAAATTATTTTTTTTAGCCAACAGAAAGGCTTTAAACTTGTATGCATTGATTGCATTTGGAAACTCAACTATATATTCGTCTAACAAATCGATAGATTTTTCGATTCCTAAAGTATCGTAATTTTCGAATATAAATTTATACTTGGCATAATACGTATTTGTTTCTGTATCTTTTTTACTATCGTTTTCTGTACAAGAAAAAAGGAGCAATGCTGAGATTAAAAGGAGTAAATAATTCTTCATAATTCTAAAAAAACACAAAGCTAGTTATAAAATAAGATTTTGTACAGTTTTTTAAATGACACATTTAGATGTATTGGTTTTTAACCATTTTTCTGCTGTTTTATAATCTGGGCAGCATTGTGCTACCAAACTCCAAAAATGTTTAGAATGGTTTCTATGTTTTAAATGGCAAAGTTCATGAATAATTACATAATCTACAGCAAATTCTGGTGCTAATAAAAGCCTTATACTTATATTGATATTATTTTTTGATGAACAACTTCCCCAGTTTGTGGCGTTGTTTTTTAGTTTTACTTGATTGATTTCTCCAAGTTGAAATTTATTATTAAAAAAGTGAATTTTTTCTTCAATTTTTGCCTTATACTCTTTTACAAGCAATCTTGAAATTATCTTTGACAAATATTCATGCCGTTTTTCTTCTTGAATATTATCTGGAATTGAAACTTGTATCTTGTCTGCATTTATTTTTCCAGAAACGCTTTTTTTGTCCGTAGAAAAAATTTCGAGTTTTAATTTTTTATCATAAAAGCATAATTCTTCTTGATGTTTAAAAACCCGTTTTGGAATCTCAAAAACGTGTCCTTTGTCTTCAATGGTGTTTTTTGCCCAAAGAATAAATTTATCCAACTGATTTGTTTGCTGCTTTTTTGAAAGCCTTTTATCTAAACGAATGTTGATACCCGTTTTTGTTATAGAAACTCTACTATTTTTTCTGTTTTCGATATAAATGTCAAGCTTATAAACTTTATTGTTTATAACTATTTGTTCAGTTGTTTTTGAAGTTTTCTTTAAGAATCTAAGCATTTATTACTTATAAATATTTGTTCAATAAAGTTTGAATTTCTTCGGCAGAATGTCCTTTTCCATTAAGGCGTTCTTTTTCAACACCATCTTGATATATTACTGTAGTAGGAAATCCATTTACATCATATTTCTGATTAATTTCAGAATTGTCTTCAAATTCTACTTGACCAAAAAATACATTTGAAAAAGATTCGTTTTTTGCCGTTTCTTGTACTACTGGTCTTTGTTCTTTACATATACTACACCAACTTGCATGATAAAAAACCAAAGAAACGCCCTTACTTATTTTAGATTCAAAACTACTTAAACCATTAACATCTTCGACTTCTTTGATAGAAGTTTCTACTTTTTTACATGCACTTATGCTTAGTAATAAACATAAAACTATTGTTACTATATTTTTCATAACTCTAAACTAATAAATTAAAAGCATTTAAACCGCTTGAATAAATTTTCTTAACATATTTAATGCTGCAATACTAGCGAGTTCAATATTTTCTGCTCTATATGGCCAAAATTGAAACTTTTTGCTTACAACTTTTTCTTTATCGGCAACTGCTATCCAAACCATTCCTACTGGTTTTTCTTCTGTACCGCCAGTTGGGCCCGCAATTCCAGAAACTGCAATACTATAATCGCTAGGAATTAGTTTTAAAACGCCTTGAGCCATTTGTTCTACGGTTTGCTCACTTACAGCGCCATGGTTTTTGAGGGTTTGTTTGCTTACTGCAAGTTTATTCATTTTTTGTTCATTGCTGTAAGTAATTATACTGCCATTGTAATATGCCGAACAACCTGCTACGCTTGTAATTTTATGTGCAATGTTTCCACCAGAACAGCTTTCTGCTACGGTAACAGTTTTTTGCTTTTGAATTAAAATTTCTCCAATAACTTTTTCTAAACTATCTTTTTCTTGAGTTGAAAAAACATATTCAGAAACGCGTTTCAAAATCAAATTTTGATGTTTTTCTACTTCTTTTTCTGTAGTGTTTCTTCCTGTAATTCTAATTTTTACTCGCCCAAGCTTTGGTAAATATGCTAGTTTTATATTATCTGGCAAATTGGTTTCAATATCCTCAATTTCTTTTGCCAATAAAGATTCCCAAATACCAGCAGTTAATA
>CAKZQD010000114.1 GCA_937139485.1 uncultured Bacteroidota bacterium
TAAAAATTTGAATAATCTAAAAGGGTATAAAATAATGAAACAAAAGTTTCTTCAAGAACTAGAATGGACAATAATGGGAGATATAATTAAAATGTGTGGTGGAGACTCCAAACTATTATATAATTCTAATGGAAAATCTCCACCTAATTAATCTTCTGATCACTTATGGCATACTTGCCAACCAGTAATGTAGAAAAAGCCAAAAAAAATACTAATATGTATAAAATACAATTATTTTGGAACAAATTTATTCAGAAATATCCTGAATTTAAAGATGTAGACATTCCACAAGCAGAACATTTTTGCGACAATGAAAAAGATGCTAATGAAACAGCAGATTTGGCTTTTAGAGGAATAAAAACTGGAACTTGCGGCGCGCTATCTTCTTATGAATATTATAAAGATGAACTTCCAAAAGTTGGAGATTTATGGATTGTTACAGACTTCAATAAAAAGCCTGTTTGTGTAACTAGAACAATAAAAGTTTCTATAGTAAAATATAAAAATATTACTGAAGAATGGGCTAGAAAAGAAGGCGAAGGAGATTTGTCTTTAGAATATTGGAAAGAAGGACATTGGAAATTCTTTGAAAGAGATTTGGCAGAATATGGACAAAAACCATCATTGGAAATGGAATTGGTTTGTGAAGAGTTTGAAATTTTAAAATAAAACTTATGCAAGAAATCAATTCTAAAATCATTATAAACGCTCCTAAAAAAGTAGTTTGGGATATTCTTTTAGATTTTGAAAAATATGAAGAATGGAATCCTTTTACCAGAAAAGTGGCTTGTGATTTGGTATTAGGAAACGAAGTTGCTTTGCAGGTAGATATGAATGGCAATGGAAAAACAATGCTCAGTAAACAAAAATTACTTTGGATAAAAGAAAACGAGTCAATAGCTTGGGGAACTGGTTTTCCAATCAGAAACGAACGAGCACAAATTTTAACTGCTATAAACGAAAATAAAACAGAATATCTAACTTATGATAAGTTTTATGGCGTTTTAGTTCCTCTGGTAATTTTATTTTTTGGAAAAAAGATTCAAAAAGGATTTGATGAAATTGCTTTGGCTTTGAAAGAAAGAGCGGAAAGTATGTAATTTTTGTTGGTAAAAAACAGCAACGAGCGAGTGAGGATTTGATGCAATTACTTTGCTTAAAAAATCTAACTTATGAATAAACTGAGCTTTTACAATACTAAAGTTGAGTATTTATTTTTTCTGAATAAAATCATAAACATTTCCATATAAATCTTCAAAAAGACATACGATTCCAAAGTCCTTTTCTATTGGTTCGGAATGAAAATGTACACCTTTAGCTTTCATTGTTTTATAATCTCGCCAAATATCGTTTGTGTATAAAAATAAGAAAACACCACCGCCAGTTTGGTTTCCTACAGCAGCTTTTTGAGCTTCGTTTTTTGCTTTAGAAAGTAGTAAACTGATTCCGTTTTTTCCTTTTGGTGATACCCGAACCCAGCGTTTTGTTTCTGAGCGTTTGGTGTCTTCCAAAAGTTCAAAACCAAGCTTGTTGATATAAAAATTTATAGCTTCGTTATAGTCTTTTACAACTAGTTTTATTTGTGCAATGTTTTGGTTCATTATTTTGTTTTCCAATAGTTTTTTAAAATTTCATTTGTCCATTCTGGTTGCTTTATTTCTCCTTTTGGTTCAAACTGTTTCATTACGGGTTTTATGTCTAAAATAGGTGTTCCATCTATTGCGTCCAAGTTTTTTACTTTTAAAATTCTAGCATTTCTTTCAAGCAATTCTACAGTAGTTAAACCAAGTTTATTGGGTCTGTTTTTATTTCTCTGAGCATAAGTGCCAAGTTTTGGTAGTGACTCATTATTCCTTGGGTGTCGATATTGTGCTATGGCTTTCTCATCTTTTACTTTGTTCATAAAAAATATGATTACTAAATGAGAAAAATTTTCTATGCCTTCAAAAGCTTCTGTAAAAATGTTTTCTGTCAGTTCAATTTCAGATTCGATGCTGCTCCAGTTGTCATCAATAAGTTCTTTTCTTGAATTTTTTACAAATGCTATTGCTTCTAATTCTATTTTCATAATTCTAATTTTTCTTTCCAATATTTCAATTTTTTACCACTTACTTTAGCTAATGTTTTTAAAGTCAAATTTACTTTTCGCTTTAAGTTTTTATCTGTTTCAATAAATTGGTTTAGATACAATTTTTCTTCACTTGTCATTAATAATGCTACAATTTCGCAACGATCTTCCTCTTGCCCTAAAGTGCTGTAAAGGTTTACAAATCCTTTTATAGGATTGTTAATTTTATACCAATCGATATTTTTATTTTCTGTTTCATAAGCTTCATATCCGCCAGTTCCATAAACAAAATTTCGGGTATTTTTTTTATTCCATTTTTTCCAATTGTAAAACATATCTTGCCAAAGAGCATATTCAGTAATGTGATGCATTTCGTGATGCAAAACGTGTTTTAGATATAATTTTTCATAAAAAGAATCTATGGAAAGCAATAATGTATTCTTTTTGGGATCAGGTATTGCAGCTCGGTGCTGATTGTCAATATTTAAATTTTTACAAAGTACTATTTGCTTTAAATTGATATTTTTAAAATAGGAATCGGGATATTTTTTAAACTCAGGAATTAGAATTTCAGAAACATATTTATTTAGTAATTTTTCATTGGAAACTTCTTCATAATTTACATTTTCAAAACTGCTTTCAAATGTGCCTGTAACAATAATTTGAAGTTTGAATTCTTTTTCAAAAGTAGATACTATATTTTGAGCATTTAGGTTATTAAAACCAATAATTAAAATTAAAAAGTAATGAATTTTATAAATCATTTTAATATTTATTCTATTTCCATTTTAAAACCAATACCTCTAATTGTTTTAATTTGAATGGAATCATCTTCAGAAAAGTATTTCCTAAGCCTTGCAATAAAAACATCTAAACTTCTACCTAGAAAATAGTCATTTTTACCCCAAATTTTCATTAAAATATCTTCACGTTTTAAAGTTTCGCCTTTTCGATTGATAAGCATAAACAACAAGGCAGACTCTTTAGCTGTAAGCTCTTTGGTTTTGTTGTCTAAAGCTAAAATTAAGTTTTTGGTAAAAAATTTATAAGCACCCAAAGCAATTACTTCTTCTTCTTGATACTGAACTAAAACATTTTTTCTTTTCAAGAATACTTTTATTTTAAAAATAAGCTCTTCCATATTAAATGGTTTTACTAAAAAATCGTCAGCCCCTATTTCAAAACCTTTGAGTCTGTCTTCGTCCAAACTTTTTGCCGAAAGAAAAATAATAGGCATTTCGGTATCTTTTGTTCTTATTTTTTTTGCAATAGTAAAACCATCTACCAAAGGTAACATGATGTCTAAAACCGCCAAATCAAAATATTCTTTTTCAAAAGTATCAAGTGCTATTTGTCCGTTTGCGCAGTGTGTTACTTCAAAACCAGCTTCAGAAAGTTGGTCTATAGTTATAAAGCTTAAAGCATCGTCATCTTCTACGTAAAGTATTTTTGCATTCATATATTTAGCATTTAGAGTTTTGAAATAAGGGTTTTTTATTGAGAAAAAATGAATTTCATTTTACTTTAACTTTAAATTAACGCTTTAATAATTGAAATGGAAACCAACACCAAGTATTGTTTCTGTACTCTAAATAATTTTTTCCAAATCGTTCTAATAAATTTTTCTCTTCAGAAGGTCTTACAAAAATATGCCACAAAATAGCTCCAGAAAAAGCATAAAATAATATTAAGAAAGAACCAAAATAAAGACCAATACTAAATGCTTGACCAATTCCAGCAACAGCCATTGGGTTTCTTATAATTTTATAAGAACCTTTTACTACTAATTTTTGTGCACAATCCATAGGGAGAGGTGTCCCTTGACCATGCCAACTCATTATAAAGCCACTATAAAGACCTAAACAAGTAAACAGAAAAAATAAAATTACTCCTAATGTATTTAATGATGTAAAAGAAATTATTTGACTTTGTTTCTCAATTAACAAAATAAAATATGGAAATATTCCAAGAAATAGTAAATAAAACCAAAAGGTTTGGAAATAAGTTTTGAATAAATTCCAACTAGAATTTTTAGAATTACTTGGTTTAAAAATATTATACACAATTACAAATCTACTTAATAAAAACCGTTTTTACATTCATAAATTCAAATAATGCATCATCTGAAAGTTCTCTTCCATAACCAGAGTTTTTAATACCTCCAAAAGGTAATCTTGGGTCAGATTTCACAAGTTCATTTACAAATACAGCTCCTTCATTTAATAATGGAATCATTCTTTTTATTCTTGCTTCATCATTGGTAAAAATAGAAACACCCAAGCCAAACTCACTATCATTGCTTAGTTTTATAGCTTCATTTTCTGTTTTAAATGTGGTAACAGCCAGCAAAGGACCAAAAGTTTCTTCTTTGAAAACTTCCATATTTGGTTTTACATTTGTTAAAATTGTCGGTTCAAAAAATGCTTTTTCTTGTTTTCCTCCTATCAAAATTTTAGCACCTTTTTCTATTGAATTATCCATTTGCATTTTAAGTTCTAAAGCAAATTTTTCTTCTGCCAAAACACCAATTTCAGTTTCTTTATCTAGTGGATTTCCACATTTTTTAGTTTTAATAATTGTTACTAATTTTTCTAAAAGTTTATCAGAAACACTTTCTTGAACCAAAAGTCTTTTGCCTGCTATACAACTTTGACCAGTATTTTGAAATCTTGCTGTATAAATTGTTTCAGCAGCTTGATCTAAATCTGCATCATCAAATACAATTAATGCATTATTGCCGCCAAGTTCCAAAACTGTTTTTTTAATGTATTTTCCACAATGTGCAGCCACAGCAGAACCTGCGCCAAAACTACCTGTAAGTGTTGCTGCTTTTACTATTTTGTTTGCTATAATTTTTTCTATTTTACTAGAAGAAGCCAAAAGCGTTTGAGAAACGCCAACAGGAAAACCAGCTTTTAATATGATTTCTTCAATTGCTAAAGCTGAACCACAAACATTTGAAGCGTGTTTTAAAACACCAACATTTCCAGCCATAATATTTGGAGCAAAAAATCTAAAATATTGCCAAAAAGGATAATTCCAAGGCATAATTGCCAAAATAACACCAAGTGGTTCATATTTCACAAAGCTTTTTGATGCCTCTGTTTTAATGATTTTATCTTGTAATTTTTCTTCAGTATGCTGAGCATAGTGTCTACAAACCCAAGCACATTTTTCAACTTCTGCAATGCTTTGAGTGATTGGTTTTCCCATTTCTAGCGTTATTAAATTTCCTAAGTTTTCTTTATCTTTTTCTAATAAATCTGCAAGTGTATTCATCAGTTTTGCACGTTCGGCAAATGAAGTTTTTTTCCATTTTTGAAACGTGATTTCTGCAATATCTATTTTTTGGTTTATAGCTTCAGAAGATAATTCTTGGTATTCTTTAATAAGTACTAAATTGTAAGGGTTTGTGCTTTGCATTTAAGTTTGGTTTGTTTTTATTAAATTTGAGCTAAGATAAAAAAGTAGATTTGAAATGCTATATTTTATTCAATACTTGTTTTAATAAAAAAGAGTGAAACAATAATAATTGATTAATATTCTTAACTTTGTTAAGTGGAAGAAAAAAATTTTTATATAATTTCTGGTTGTAATGGTGCTGGTAAAACAACGGCATCATATACTATTTTGCCAGAAATAATAAATTGTAAAGAATTTGTAATTGCAGATGAAATAGCAAAAGGACTTTCTCCATTTCAGGCAGAAAAAGCAGCATTTGAAGCAGAGCGAATAATGATTAATAGAATTAATGACCTTATTGCCGATAATGAAACTTTTGCTTTTGAAACAACTTTAGCTTCAAAGACTTATAAAAATAAAATTTTAAAAGCTAAGGAACAATCTTATACAGTTGTACTTCTTTTCTTTTGGCTAGAAAATATTGAACTAGCAAAAGAAAGAGTTCGAATAAGAGTTTTTAGAAGGTGGTCATCATATTCCGCCAGATGTTATAGAAAGAAGATATATTAGAGGAATTAAAAATCTATTTGATATTTACCTTCCCATTGTTGATGTTTCAATGGTTTTTGATAATTCACTAGGTAAACATGAATTAATCGCAAAAAAAATAAGAGATAATGACATTTTAATTAATGATTTGAATAAATTTCAAAGTTTAAAAAAGTATTATGACAAAAAGTGAGAAAGATATTGAAATGGTAAATAAGATTGTAAAAGGTCTTGATTTAGTTTATGAAAGATTAATTCAGTTTAAGAAAGATAAAAATAGTCCTTTGGTAATAATGAAAGGAGATAAAATTGTGAAAGTTATTCCTAAGTAGCTTTGCTTATTTATTGGTAATGATATTTGTATTTACAGTTTTATTTATTCTGTTTTTTAGATTATAAGCTAGGTTTTAATTCTAGTATGAGTGATTATTATGTAATTCCTTTCTTTACAAGTTTTTATGCAATTGTTATTTTTAGCTTACTTAGAAATAGGTATATTAATAGCAAAAAAATTAATACGATAAAGCATTATAGCAAGGATAAAGAAAAGCCAAAACTTACCTAACACCCAAATATTTATGAATTTGTAAAGTCAATCGCCATTCAGGATTATTTTTTACATAATTCACAAGCATTGGCATTAGTTCTTCATTTTCGTCCCATTCTGGTTGTATGTAAAGTTTACAATCTGAAGGACACATTTCTGCGTGCTTTTCTGCAAAACGAAAATCATTCTCTCTTGAAATAACAACTTTTAATTCGTTGGCGTGTTTTAAAATTTCTGGATTTACTTTCTTGAATCGCTTTGGTGAAACACAAATCCAATCCCATTTTCCTGAAAGTGTATGTGCTGCTGCGGTTTCTAAATGCGTTCGTTTTCCTAAAGAATGTACAAAATCTGTCAATTCATCTAAATTATACATCAAAGGTTCGCCACCTGTTATAATAACTATTTCGGCATTACTCAGTTTTATATTCTTTTTGAGTTCTTTTACATTTATATAATTGTGGTCTTCTGCTGCCCAACTTTCTTTTACATCGCACCAAGGACAATTAATATCACAACCACCCAAACGTACAAAATATGCCGCTTTTCCTTGGTGAAAGCCTTCGCCTTGTATAGAATCGAAATCTTCCATAAGCGGAAGCTTTAATTGGTATTTTATTGTTGCTGTTTTCATTAAGAGTCTGCAAAGTTAAGGAATAATGATAGAATGGTTCAATGATTGAATGCTTTAATGATTGAATTGGAATGATTGAATGCTTTAATGATTGAATGCTTCAAAAACTACTTATTGTTCTCTTTGTTAACAACTACTTCTCTTCTAATTCAAAAACAGAAGTATCAAATTTTGCATTTTTCAAATCAATTTTATCATTTTTTACAGAAAACATTATTGCAGTTTCTTCTGCCATTTCGCCTTCATAAAAACTAAAACCAAACGAAAAATTTAAATCATCTGCGCTTACATCTTTGCCTAAATTCATGAAGTAAAGCAAAGCATCGTTTTCATAAAGACTTTGGTCGTCATTTGAACTTATAAAAGCCATTGAAGGAGCTGTTTTATTAATTTCTTTTTCGGTTTTTAAAACAAACTGTTGAAGCATTTTTTCATCTGAGGCATAAGTAAAAATACCTAAAACGTCATCATCATATTTTTTTAGTAATTCTTTATTGTTAGACCGAGAAACAAAACCAATATAACGCTTAAAATTTGAAGCAGGAATTCTTGCCATCAACATATTGTAAGTGTAATCTAAAAGATGATTTCCATTATTGATATTGTATGCGCTGTAAGTATCTTCATGGTCAAAATCTGCAATATTTTTGACTATTAAAGTATTATTTCTAAAATCTATCGAGTGTCCTTGAGTTTTAATTTTCCAATTTTCTTTACTATTAAAAGGAGTAATTTCTAAGCTAGAAGTAGTGTTGTTTTTTCCATTTAAAACACTTTCTTTCTGTTTAATATTAAAAATAAGATTTTTGTATTTTCCATTTTCTTCAAAAGCATAATGTTTATAAAAATCGTTTTCAAGATCTACGCCATCTTGTTTTATTTTTACTAAAGAAGATTTTTCAGAATTTGAATTTTGTATAATTTCTGAAGTATTAACATCTTTCGATTCAGTATTACAAGAGAAACTTAAAAGGATAATTGGGATAAATAAAAAGTATTGTTTCATAATTGAGTAAGGTAGTTTTTGGTAAAATTATTTTAAATTTAAGAAAATATATTCATTTTACTGAAATTATAATTAGAAACGTCAATTAAAAAACTTCAAAAAGATTATTTCTTAGTACTTCTTCGCAAATACGGCGGTTAAGATATACGCTCATTCAATCATTCAATCATTCCCACATTCAATCATTCAATCATTCCCACATTCAATCATTCAATCATTCCCACATTCAATCATTCTCTCATTAGTAATATATCTCGAATAAATCGTAAATCGTAAATCTAAAATCGTAAATAGCCTTATCTT
>CAKZQD010000115.1 GCA_937139485.1 uncultured Bacteroidota bacterium
TTCTCTTGTGCTTGGCAGCTTTGTCAGACATAACTATTACTTTTAAGCTGGTCGGCAGGGATGCCAACCAGAAGAAACATATAAATATTATGATTTTTCTTTAAAAAAATACGATCTAATAAACAAAAAATAGGCTGTTTTTTTTGACAGCTTTGGTCAATAAATAAATTCTACTATTATCTTTGTTTTATTCTCTTGTGCTTGGCAGCTTTGTCAGACATAACTATTACTTTTAAGCTGGTCGGCAGGGATGCCAACCAGAAGAAAAACTGACAAGCAGAGATGTCAACCAAAGGAAAAACTGCCCTGACAACGATACCAACCAGAGAAAAAAAAACCTCTCCTTGAAATTCGATATGGACTCTTCAGTTGTAAGTCTTTCTAAGTTACGGTGGTTAATTATAAATAGAGAAAAAACATAAATCGCAAATTAAATTTCCAAAGCTCTTTTCAAAGCCATTATATAACCAAAATGCAGACCTTCGTGTACATTATTGAATCGAATAGCGTCTTCAACGCATTTTAAAGTAATATTATAAGAAGTACTGTATTCTTTATATGTTTTGAAGATTCCTTTTTCGTAGTCTTCTTTTATTTTATGAATATTTTTTACCAACAAAACTTTACAAAGTTCAAAATCTGCTTCCATAATTTCTTCTGTTGGTGCGCTTCCTTTACTGTATCTTTTTATAAGTTCTGAATCTAAATCTATTTCCAAACCACTCAATTTGTAACAAAGCAATTGCTGTACTATAACACAATGATTAAAGTTCCAAGCTATATGGTTATTGAAGCCTTTTGGTATAGTATGTAAATCTTTCATACTTAAATCTTTTACTGCATTTAACAAATTATTTCTTGTAATTCCAAGTATTTCAAAGTTGTTGTTCATATTATTTTCCATATTTCTCTATTATTTTATCACAAGCTAAATCTAACATTTTATATACATTTTCAAAGCCATATTCTCCATAATATGGATCTGGAACGGCAATATCTTCGCTAGGTTCCAATTCGTTCATTATCATTTTTACTTTTGCTTTTTCGGCATCATCTTTTGCCAAACGAAGCAAATCTAATTCATTGCTTTTATCCATTGCATATATAATGTCAAACTGTTCAAAATCGTAGCCATTAAATTGTCTTGATCTTTGTTTTGAAATGTCAATACTATTTTCTTCTGCTACTTTTCGTGACCTTCTATCTGGTTTTTCGCCTGCATGACCTCCATAAGTACCAGCACTATCTACTTCCCAGTTTAAACCAGCATCTTTGGCTTTTTGTTTTAAAATACCTTCTGCCAAAGGCGACCTACAAATATTTCCAAGGCAAACCATTAATATTTTCATTTTACAAAAGTAAAAAATATTGAACTAATAATTACATTTGTAACAATGCAAACTAAAGAAACAAATTGCCCATGTGGAAGTTTAAAAAAATACAACAATTGTTGTGCTTTAATTCATAATAATATTTTTGAAGCTAAAACCGCTGAGCAATTAATGCGTTCTAGATACACAGCTTTTGTAATTGCAAATGGAACTTTTCTACAAAAAAGTCACGCAAGTAAAACAAGACCAAATACCAGAGAACAAAAAGATTTATTACAATGGACAAAATCTGTAGATTGGATAAAATTGGAAATTCTTAAAAGCACAAAAGATACTGTAGAATTTAAAGCATTTTTTCAATTAAATGGCAAATTAGATGTAATTCATGAAAAATCTCAATTTATTATTGAAAATGGATATTGGGTTTATTTTGGAATAGTATAAGATGACCCTGATTTTATTTATTTCTTAGATTTTAACATACTTAAATAGAAATAAACAATAGTATTTCTATTTACTTTCTATTATTTACTTACTTTTGTAGAACTTTCGAAAGGTTTTTTACACATAGCTGTAAAAATTGAAAGGGAATTTAGTGAAATACTAAAGCTGTGCCCGCAACTGTAATGTGATTTATCATAAGCCAGATACCTGCCTTTTTAAAGTACATTTTTCAACACTAACGGGAATATTGGTGATTGTGTTTTTGTTGAGTATTCTACTCACTTTAATATAATCTGCAATTTCCTTAAACAAAACAAAATGAATAAAGTATACTTTTTAATGTTTTTGATGTTTGCCTTACTTATAAATGTATCGTCTCAAAATAACTTTGCATCTGAAGTAATTATATTAAATGGAGAAAACTTCGGTTCAAACCAATCAAATATTGCTTCATATAATCTAGTATCTAAAACATATACTGTTTTTGACACTTTAAACACAAGTTCTGTTCAAGATATTTTAATAGAAGACAGCATAGCTTTTGTAGCGGCAGAAAGTAAAATTTTAGCCTACAACTTGAATACAAAAACCAAAATAGCCGAAGTTGCATATCCAGGAGTTAGCCCAAATAAAAACTCGCTTTTTACTGATAATAATAATATTTATTTAGGAAATTGGTACGGACAAACAGATAGCTTCTTATACGCTTTTGATAAATCAACATTAACATTTAAATATGCTGTAACAGAAGCAAATACAGAATGCGGTGGTGGTTTATCTTTAAATGATACATTATATATAGGACAAAAAATTAAAGGAACAATTGATGGCTGCGCACCATTTGGCTGTTTTGAAGACACACTTGGAGCAATTATTATTGCAGATGCAAATACTGGCAACTACATAAGAACTATAACACTTGGCGAAGCTGGTTCTGGAATTGAACAAATTTACAACGAAGGAAATTACCTCTTTGCAGTTTGCCCTACTGCTAATAAAATTATTAAAATAGAAATAGCTACAGATTCTATTATTGAAGAAATTAGCTTAGCTCCTTTTACACAATCTTTACAGAAAGTTGGCTCTAAACTATATTTAGATTTAAATGGAAAAGCTGGTTTTTATGACCTTGCAGACGGTTCTACAGCATTTAGCGCATTAGATTTGGCGGGTTCTGCTTTGGCGTACGACCCAGTTACAGAAACCGCATTTAGTACTTCAACAGATTTTTTCTCTTTTGGAAATCTTGCAATAAATAACACAACAACAAACGATACTATCACTACAGGAATTTCACCAGAAGCTATTGCATTATTTTATATTGAAAATGCTGCTCCAATAGCAGTTGCAGACGAATACAATTATATTTATGACGAAAATACGGCTTCATACATTTTAGATGTTTTGGCAAACGACTCTGACCCAGACGGCGGCAATTTAAACATTACTAGCATTTCAAATTTAAATGTTCCAGGTGCAACAGCGAGTATTGTCAACAATAAAATAGAATATAATAGAGCCGCAGGAATAGCAACAACAGATGAATTTACTTATCAAGTATGTGACGATAACAATACTTGTACATCTGCTACAGTAAAAGTAATACTCAAAAGTTTGTTAGCAATTGGAAATATTGAAAAAAATGACTTTTCAATTTATCCAAATCCTGTAGAGGACTACTTATATATAGATACAAATAAAGAAATTGAATCTATTTATATTATAGATTTAGCAGGTAAAGCTGTTAAAATTACAAAACTTAACAAAATTAACTTGCATGGTATCACTAAAGGTATTTACTTTGTAAGTGTAAAAACAATTAGTGGAGTTTTTACTAAAAAAATTACAGTTAAGTAATAAACATTTTACCAAACAACCTAGTAAGATGTTAGCAGGAAAGCAAAAATTTTTCATAGTTATTTTAAAGCTTTCCTGCTTTTTTTATACTCAAAATTTATTTTCTCAATTTGCTCCAGGTCCTGACCAACTAAATACTAGTGCAATTTTTAGGAATGATGCAAGCATTTCTTTCTGGGCAGATAGTGTGTTTTTAAAAAGATCTTGGCAAAATATTTCAGACACAAGTATTGGTAAAACTACTGTTGGTGTTGCAGAAGACGCTTTGGGAAAATCTGATGCTAAATTTGTTTCGCTTGGAGATGCTGGTGAAGCTATTTTACATTTTCCATTTCCTATTTATAATGAAATAGGAAATGATTTTGCTGTTTTTGAAAATGGTTTTTCACAAAATGGAGATGAAGCCAATTTTTATTTTATGGAATTGGCAACAGTTGAAGTTAGTGAAAATGGGATAGATTTCATTGCTTTTGAAAGTACTTCAAATATAGATACGAATGTTCAAGTGGGTTCATTTTCTACAACAAATTGTACCAAAGTAAATAATTTAGCTGGCAAATATCCTCTTCATTATGGAACACCGTTTGATTTAGAAGAACTAGGTTTAGATAGTATTATAAGTATAAAAATTGTAGATGTAGTTGGCTCTATAAATACACTTTATGCAAGCTTCGATAGCCAAGGCAATAAAATAAACGATCCATTTCCTACTCCTTTTCCTTCTTCTGGTTTTGATTTAAATGCAATTGCTGCTTTAAACCAAAAAAACAAAATTATAGATACAACGCTTTTTATTTCTTCAAGAAATGAAACTCTAAACATAAACTTTTACCCAAGCAGTTTAAAAAACGGAGAATATATTTATATAAAAACAGAGAATTTTGAACAAAAAAAACTTCTTATATTCAATACTTTAGGTGAAAAAGTATTTACTAAACGCTTTACAAAAAATATAAAATGGCAAGTAAATAATTTAGCAAATGGAATTTATTATTTACAGGTTTACGAAAACAGGTCATTTTTTTCTTCTAAATTTATAGTGAATTAGACTTATGAATTTTAGCAAAAAAATCATTTTATTTTTTACTCAAATTGCTTTTTTCAATTTAGTTTTTGCACAAAATAATTTTAATAATGATGTAATTGTAGACACCATTACGGTATCTAAATCTAAAACAAAAATAGAGGTTTTAAAACAAATATATAAGCTTGAAAAAAATGCAAACACAGAAACTAAATCAACTGCTGAAATATTAAATACTAAACCAAATTTTTATATTAAAACTTATGGCAAAGGTCAACTAGCTTCTATTTCTTATAAAGGCTTTGGAGCTGCGCATACAAATATAAATTGGAATGGAACCAAGCTAAACTCAGTTATGCTAGGGCAATCGGATTTAAATGTTCTTACACTTGGAAATGCAGATAAAATAGTGTTTTCAAACCAAAATGCAGACAATTTAGCAGGAAATATAAATTTACAAACAGATATAAAATATAATAGCAAAAATGAATTGAATTTATCTGCTTCTGTAGGAAGTTTTGTTTCTAGCTCGGGAAATATATCATATCTATATTCCAAGAAAAAGTTTTTTTCGCAAAGCTTAATATCTTACCAAGCTGCTAAAAATAATTTTGGTTATATAAACCCAAGCTTACCAAAAAACACAAAAACTAAACAAAAAAATGCACAAACCAAATTGCTTAATTTAGAACAAATATTTGGTTTTAAGTTAAATGCTAGAAATCAAATAAAAACATTTTTGAAATACTACCGAGCCGATAGAAATATTGCTCCAAGTTTGTTTGAAACTAATGCTTCAGAAAATCAGAAAGACAATTTGTTTTTAGCAAAACTTGCTTGGCATCATAAATATAAAAAATTAGAAACAAAATTAAGTTCTGCTTATGTATATCAAGATTTACAATATCAGTTTTCGATACTAAGTTCTAAAAGTAAAAACTTTACTTATTCTTGGCAAACAGATTTTGCTATAAAATATAAATTCAACAAAAATTTAAATTTAAATATTGATGCAAAAAATGAGCTAGAAACAGCAAAAAGCAATAATTATATAGACATAAAAAAGAGAAATAGACTTTCTTTAGCAGGAGATTTATTTTATAAAGTAAGTTTTTTTGAATCATCAATTGGATTTTCGCAAATGCTTGTAAATAATAATTTGAAAATATTTTTACCTAAAGCAAGTTTACAGTTTATGGCAAAAAATCTTCCTGCAAACTTAGTAGTAAATGGAAACTACCAAGCAAAACTTAGAATACCAACTTTTAACGAATTGTATTGGAATCCTGGAGGAAATCCTGATTTAATTGAAGAAACTTCTCACAACATTTCTTTGACAATAATTCTTGAAAAGAAATACAAGAAAACGAAGTTCAAAAATAGATTTGAATACTTTGCTAGTTGGGCAAATAATTTTATTCAATGGCAACCAACTAGTAATATTTATTGGCAACCAGAAAATATTGGAAAAGTATTTTCAAGAGGTTTTTCAAATCAATTATATGTAGCTATTTCTTTACACAAAAATGTAGCTTTAGACTTTGATTTAGCATATACTTTCACTAAAACAAATGCAAAAAATTCACAAAAACAACTACTTTACGTTCCATTTACACAGGCAAACTTTGCTAGTAAATTAAGAACAAAATGGTTTCATTTTTTTATTAATCAAAAATATACAAGTCAAAGGTTTGCAGACAAAAACAATGACATTGCGCTCAATGCTTTTTATCTTTTAGATATTTATGCTGGACATACTTTTAAGTTTAAAAACAAAGACGAACTAGAACTTGGAGCCGCTTTAAACAATATTACAAATACTACATATTTTACCGTTATTAATAGACCTTTGCCCGGTATAAATTTTGAATTCTGTATAAAATACCAACTCAACTTTAAGAAATGAAATTTAACTTTAGTTTAATACTTCTAATATTACTAGTATTTTCTGCTTGTAAAAAACCAAACAATTTTTCTTGTGTAGATAAAAATATTCAAGTACTAATAAATGAAACATTTGAAGAAAATGCCAAGCCAGAAAGCTTTAAAAACCAAATATTTATACTGAATGAAGGAGGTTTTACAAACGGAAATGCTTCAATTTCTGCTTATGATATAGCTACAAATACTGTTACAAACAATGTTTTTCAAAACGTAAATGAATATCAACTTGGCGATATTGTGCAATCTATAAGTAGAAAAGACGATTTTTTATACATAGTGGTAAACAATTCTCAAAAAATTGAAATTGTAAAAGAAACAACTTTTGAATCTTACAAAACCATTGCAGGTTTATCTTCGCCTAGATATATTTCTTTTCAAGATGAAACTAAGTTTTTACTTACAGATTTGTACGAAAATAATATTAAAGTTTTAGACAATGAGCAAAATTGTAGCGTAAAAAACATTATTACAGAAGGCTGGACAGAAGAAATTTTTAAAATAGGAAATTTCTTCTGGATAATAGAAAGAAATGGAATTGGTGTAGAAGATAAATTTGCCAACTTGTTGAAAATAAATGCTGCAAATTATGAAATAGCACAAAGAATAGGAATACCTGTAGAACCAAATAGTATAGTTTTAGACAATGATGATAATATTTGGATACTATCTTCTGGCATTGAAAATGAGAACAAAGCACAACAATTAATCAAAGTAAATACCGCTACTAGCCAAGTAGAAAAAACTTTTACATTTAGTGGTTTTACAGACATTGCTCAAAATTTAGCATTCAATAAAAACAACAATAAGCTTTATTACAACAAAGCAAATTTTATATATTCTATGCCAACAAGTTTTCAAAATTTACCTACGCAGGCTTTATTTCAGTCAAATGCTTCTATTGTATATAATATTGCTATTCACCCAGAAAATAATGATATTTACATTTCAGATGCCGTTGATTTTGTATCGCAAGGAAAAGTTTTGAGATATAATAGTAGCGGAACACTTTTAGACGAATTGCAAGTTGGTTTTTTACCAAGTAAAATTTTATTTTAAACAACAAATTATGAAAAGAGTTACAGGAATTGGAGGCATATTTTTTAAATGTAAAAATCCGTCTGAAATGAAAAATTGGTATAAAAAACATTTGGGCTTACAAACAGATGATTATGGTACTACTTTTGAATGGCGACAAGCTGAAGACAATGAAAAACCAGGTTTTACGCAATGGAGTCCTTTTAGTGAAGACACAAAATATTTCAAACCATCTGAAAAGGAATTTATGATAAACTATAGAGTTGAAAATTTAGAACAACTAATAGCTATTTTAAAAGAAGAAGGCGTAAATGTTTTGGACGAAATTGAAGCCTTTGAATATGGAAAATTTGTACATATTTTAGATCCAGAAGGAAACAAAATTGAACTTTGGGAACCAAAAGACATTGAATACAACAAAATAGTTGGCGGTAGAACGAAGTAATTATTTAAAAAGCTTTTTTAAGTTTCAGTAACTGATAAGAAAATAACAATTTTATACGAAAACGATTTTAATCGTAAATCGTAAATCAAAAATCGTAAATGCTTATATCTTTGCAGCTCATTTAAAAATGAAAAATTATGATGTGGTTTTATAAAAAGCTTTTAATTTATAGATTATATATAGGAATTATTCTATTGGGTTTAGCTGGTGGTTTAGGTTTTATGCAAGAATGGGGCTGGTTTTCTGTAGTTTTATTTTTGGCTCTTTTAGCAATTATTTCTCATTTTTTATTTGGTCCTATTCGTTTAATTCAAGAAGCTTTTCAAGCAAACGATATGGTAACAGCTCAGAAATATATTGATACCATTAAATTTCCAAATCTTTTAATAAAACCTGTAAGACAAGGATATTATATGTTGCTATCTAATATGGCAATGACAAATAAAGACTTTGAAGGAGCAGAAAACTATTTAAAACAAAGTTTAAAAAGTAGTACAAAAATGCTCGGTCAAGAAAATGAGGGTGCTTCTTATTTTCAACTAGGAATGTTAGCTATGCAAAAAGGAAAAACAAGCGAAGCAAGAAAAAACTTTAGAGAAGCATTAAAAAAAGGTTTGCCAGATAATGAAACCAAAGCCGCAACGTTTTTACAATTATCTTCTGTAGAAATACAAGCAAGAAACTTAAAGCAAGGAAGAGATTATTTTAAAAAAGCCAAAGCCTTAAAACCTAAAACCAAAGAAATAAAAGCTCAGTTGGTTCAAATGGAAAAATATATACATAGAGTTCGTTAATTTCAGTAATCAGTTGACAGTTGCGGTATTCAGTCTTTTTGACTTGATTTTTTTACACATAAACTATAAAAAAAATCAGAAAACATGCTTTTGATATGATAATTTAATTGAAATAATTAGTTTCTTAATAATTATTATAATAAACTAAAAAAATGGCAGGAAATTCTTTTGGAAATATATTTAGAATAACAACTTTTGGGGAATCTCATGGTTTGGGAATTGGAGTTATTATTGATGGTTGTCCTGCTGGATTAGAAATTTCTGAAGCAGATATTCAACTAGAATTAGACAGAAGAAAACCAGGCCAAAGTAAAATTACTACACAGCGAAAAGAAGGCGATAAAGTTATTATTCAATCTGGAGTTTTTGAAGGCAAAACACTTGGCACTCCTATTTCATTATATATTGCAAACCAAGATCAAAAATCTAAAGATTATAGTCATATCAAAGACGTATTTAGACCTTCTCACGCAGATTTTACCTATCAAGAAAAATACGGACACCGTGATTATAGAGGTGGCGGACGATCTTCTGCAAGAGAAACTGCTTGTAGAGTTGCAGCTGGAGCTATTGCAAAAAAACTGCTCCAACATTATGGTTTAAAAATAAATGCTTTTGTTTCTAGTGTTTATAATTTAAAGCTTGACATTCCTTTTGAAGAGTTAGACTTTTCACAAACTGAAAAAAACATAGTTCGTTGTCCTGATGATGCAACTGCTCAAAAAATGATTGATTTAATAGATAAGGCAAGAAAAGATGGTGATTCGCTTGGTGGGACGGTTTCTTGTTTTGTAGAAAATTGTCCAACAGGATTAGGAGAACCAGTTTTTGATAAATTGGAAGCAGAACTTGCCAAAGCAATGCTTTCTATAAATGCTGTAAAAGGTTTTGAAATAGGAAGTGGCTTTTCTGGTACTAAAATGAAAGGTTCTGAACACAATGATATTTTTGAAGTAAAAGCAAATAAAATTCAAACTAAAACAAATTATTCTGGAGGAATTCAAGGTGGAATTTCTAACGGAATGCCAATATATTTTAATGTAGCTTTTAAACCAACAGCAACTATTATTCAAAAGCAAAGTACTGTAAACGAAAAAAAAGAAAAGTTAGAAATGCAAGGAAAAGGAAGACACGACCCTTGTGTATTGCCAAGAGCCGTTCCTATTGTAGAAGCTATGACTGCTTTGGTTTTAATAGATTATTTATTGTTGAATAAATTGTCTAAATTGTAGCTTAATCAATTTTTATTCGTATATTCAGTTTATAAAATCACTAGAAATGACAACTATTACAATCAAAAATGGTCAAAATTTATCTCGAACTCAGTTTGATAGCATTGCAGATTTACAAGATTATTTACTTTTGTTAAGTACACAAAATGAAATTGAGTTAACTAAAGAGCACAAGGCAATTTTAGATGAAAGGATTCAAGACCTTAAAGAAAACCCTGATAATTTTTTATCTTTCAAGCAATTTAAAACAAGTTTAAATAGAAAAAATGTATAAGTTAAAAATTAGAACTCTTGCTCAACAAGATGTTCAAGAAATTATTAACTATTACGACATAATAAACCAAAACATTACTAATCGCTTCTTAGAAAAGCTCTATTTAGATATAGAGATCATTAAAAGTAATCCTTTTTTATTTTCAAAAAAACATAAAGAAATACGAAATTGTTATTTGAGAAAGTTTCCTTTTAATATTTATTATCAAATTAATGATAAGAATATTGATATATTAGCAGTACTTCATACAAGTAGAAATCCAAATATTTGGCAGAAGAGGTAAATTATAATCATTATAGTTTACTTAAAAAATTATAAAATAAATCTCCAAATTATTTATCGGCTCAAATTAAAAAAATAACAAAAAAAAACCTGAATCTTACAATTCAGGTTTTCAATTTATTTTAGTTAAAATTTAAAAATCACTAATCTCAATCTTATTTTTATTTTTCTTTGGCGTAGCTGCATTAGCTTCTTTTTTATACCAAGTCCATTCTGCTAAAAAACGATCTTCAACAATTTTCAAATCTCTAGCTGCTGCTTTAGATATTTTAATAGAAATATTATTTGTTACATCTTTTAAAAATCTCATTAATGCAATAATACCAGTCGATTTTGATAATATTTTTGTATTGTCTTTCCAAGCAATAGGCCACTTATTTTTTATTGCATTAAAATAGTTCCAAACATTTTTCGCGATATATTCATCCTTTTTCTGGAGGAACCAGTTTCTATAGAATAAATTTTCAAGTTCTTTTTCCCCAAGTAAATCAAGATTTAAACCTCTTTTTAAACTATCCCTGTCTTTCATCGGATTCTTTGAGATATACTTTAGTAATAATTCAACTAAGGTTGCTTGAGTAATAGTCTCTTTTCTTGTGTCATCAGCAACACCAAGCATTTTAACTTTATCTTTAAAGGGACTACCATCTTTTTCATTAAGGAGCCTGACTATGTTATGAGATGTACGTTGAGGACTTCTTGTTTTTGCTAAATCATATAAATCGTATACAAGAGATTTATTTACTTTAGTATGAGCTTTATTAATTGTAGAAAAGACCAGGGCTTGTTCATCTATATCCATGTCAATGAATATCGTAACTATAATCTCAAATTTTAAGTTCTCATCAAATAGGGTTCTATCTTCAATTGCCTTTTTTAAACCAAAAAGTCTATGTTGCCCATCAATAATGTGAGCGATCTTTTCATTGTTCTTAATTCTTAAATTTATTAGTTTAAAGTGTTAAAGATAAAAAAAATAATATAAATACTACTTAAAATATCAGCAGAGAGAAAGGGATTCGAACCCTCGATACCCTTTTGGAGTATACACGCTTTCCAAGCGTGCGCCTTAAGCCACTCGGCCACCTCTCTGTAAAATAATTTTAGGACAGCAAATAACAAAAAAAACTTTGAACTCAGAAATTATAACGCATTAATTTTATAACATTTCTCCTCGTAATGCTGTTTCAAAAGTAGATTGAAACGTTTTTGGGGCTATATTTTCTCCTAAAAGATACATTAGCTTTGTTATGGCAGCTTCAGTTGTTATGTCTTTTCCTGAGATAACTCCTATTGTTTTTAATTGTGAACTTGTTTCATATTGTCCCATAGATACACTTCCGCCAGCACATTGTGTTACATTAATAACATAAAGTCCTTTTTGTATGGCTTCTTTTA
>CAKZQD010000116.1 GCA_937139485.1 uncultured Bacteroidota bacterium
AAAACAATATCCAATGCGTTCTTGATAGTAGTGGCATCAAGATATAACGGATAGCAAGAGTTAACGCCCAAATCATCATTGAATGTCAAGCGAAAAAAATTGACAAGGCAAAAACATCTGATATAAGGAAAAAACTAAAACTCGAACAACACACCTCTAACTCCTCTCAAGAGGAGAACATTTTCGGCATATTGCTTTCGCCAGTTTATTTAAAGACTAGCCAAGCAACATTAGTTAAAAACAGACAAGTCTGAAATTCCAGCAAACGCAGAAATGACCTAAAAATTACGCCTCTAATCCATGACATTTTTTAAACTTCTTACCACTTCCACAAGGGCAAGGTGCGTTTCTATCTACTTTTGGTGCTACACGTACAGGTTCAGCTTTTTTGGGTTCTTCTCTTTCTTCTTGCTGCTCGTTTTGTCTGCTTGTTTGCGTGTTAGACATATTTGTTCTAGCCTGCTCTTGATTTGTTTTTACATCATCTGCACTGTCTACAGGAATATTTGCTTTGAATAAGAATGAACAAATTTCACGATTTATTTCAGAAATCATTTCCTTAAATAAATTAAAAGCTTCTAGTTTGTAAACCAATAATGGATCTTTTTGTTCAATAGAGGCGTTTTGAACTTCTTGTTTTAAGTCGTCCATCATTCTTAGGTTATCTTTCCAATTATCATCTATCATAGCTAGAGAAACTGTTTTTTCAAACTCTGTCATGGTATGTGTACCTTCTTTTGCAATATTTTTTTCTAAAGGCACGGTTACGTTTATTCCTTTTGTGCCATCGCTAAACGGTACTACTACGTTTCTTATTGAAGCGCCTCTATCTTTTTGTATTTGTTTAAAAATAGGAAGTGTTCTTTCTGCTACAAATTTCACTTTTCGCTTATAAGCTTCTTCTACTTCATTAAAAAGTAAATTGGTTAGTTCCATTGCTTGCTTTGAACCAAATTCATCTTCTGAAATTTTAGTTTCTAAAGCAAAAAACCTAATAATGTCTAATTTAAAGTTTTGATAATCGTCATTGTTCTTATTTATTACTGCAAGTTCTTCACTCAGGTCATAAAATGTATTAATAATATCTACAGAAAGTCTTTCTCCAAAAAGTGCATTTTTTCTTTTCTTGTAAATTACTTCTCTCTGCGTGTTCATAATGTCGTCATATTCTAACAAACGTTTACGTACACCAAAATTGTTTTCTTCTACTTTTTTCTGAGCAGTTTCTACGTTTTTAGAAATCATTGGGTGTTGAATTACTTCGCCTTCTTTAAAGCCAAGTCTATCCATCCATTTAGAAATTCTATCAGAACCAAAAAGACGCATCAATCTATCTTCCAAAGAAATAAAGAACTGTGAAGAACCTGGGTCTCCTTGTCTTCCGGCTCTACCTCTAAGTTGTCTGTCTATACGTCTAGAATCGTGTCGTTCAGAACCTACAATTGCCAATCCACCAGCGGCTTTTACTTCGTCAGAAATTTTAATATCTGTTCCTCTACCGGCCATATTGGTTGCTATGGTTACGGCTCCAGCTTTTCCTGCTTCTAATACAATATCTGCTTCTCTGGCGTGCTGTTTTGCGTTTAAAACATTGTGTTTTACGCCTTTCATGTTTAGCATTCTAGAAATCAATTCCGAAACATCTATAGAAGCCGTACCTACTAAAACAGGTCTTCCTTGCTTGGTTAGTCTTTCTATTTCGTCTGCAATGGCGTTAAATTTTTCTCTAGTTGTTTTGTAGATTAAATCGTCTTCATCTTTTCTTGCCATTGGTCTGTTTGTAGGTATAACTACAACATCTAGCTTGTAAATATCCCAAAACTCTTGTGCTTCTGTTTCTGCTGTACCTGTCATTCCAGAAAGTTTGTGGTACATTCTAAAGAAATTTTGTAAAGTTACCGTAGCCAATGTTTGCGAAGCTGCTTCTACTTTTACATTTTCTTTGGCTTCTATGGCTTGGTGCAAACCGTCAGAATATCTACGCCCGTCCATTATACGACCAGTATTTTCATCTACAATTTTTACTTTGCTATCCATTACTACATATTCTATTTCTTTTTCAAATAGCGTATATGCTTTTAGTAGTTGGTTTATAGAATGAAGTCTTTCTGTCTTTATGGCAAAATTTTGCATTAAAGCATCTTTTTTGGCAATTTTTTCTTCTTCTGGTAAATCTGTTTTATCTATTTCTACTATTTCGGCACCAACATCTGGTACAATAAAAAAATCTTCATCTTCGCCACTAGAAGTAATCAACTCTACACCTTTATCTTTAAGTTCTACAGAGTTTTGCTTTTCTTCTATTACAAAATAAAGTGCTTCGTCTACTATTGGCATTTCCTTATTGGAATCTTGCATATAGTAGTTTTCTGTTTTTAAAAGAATTTGTTTAATTCCTGGCTCACTTAAATACTTTATTAATGGTTTGTTTTTTGGTAAAGCTCTGTATGCCCTCAATAAAGCAAAACCACCTTCGCCTGGTTTGTAACCTGTGTTTCCTTCTTTGATTAATTTTTTGGCTTCTATTAAGTTTTTGTTCGAAATGTCTTTTTGAACGTTTACTAGTTTACTAATTCTTGGTTTCAATTCATAAAACTGTTGTTCGTCACTTTTATCTACTTGACCAGAAATAATTAATGGCGTTCTAGCATCGTCAATCAATACAGAATCTACCTCATCTATCATAGTGTAGTGCAGTTTTCTTTGAACCAAATCGTCTGCATTTATGCCCATATTATCTCTTAGATAATCGAAGCCAAATTCGTTATTGGTACCATAAGTAATGTCTGCTTTATATGCAGAACGTCTATCGTCTGAGTTTGGTTGGTATTTATCTAAACAATCTACTCTAAGACGCAAAAAGTTAAAAATTGGTGCATTCCACTCACTATCTCTTCTTGCTAAGTAGTCGTTTACGGTTACTATATGTACACCCAATCCTGGTAGTGCATTTAAGTATGCTGGTAAGGTAGAAACAAGCGTTTTACCTTCACCAGTTTGCATTTCGGCAATTTTACCTTCGTGCAAAACCACACCACCTACAAGCTGCACATCGTAGTGAATCATATTCCATTTTACTTCTACACCAGCAGCATTCCAAGAGTTTTTATAAATGGCTTTGTCGCCTTCTATTGTTATAAAATCTCCATCTACCGCCAAACGCTTATCCATATCAGAAGCAGTAACTTCCAATGTTTCGTTTTCGGTAAATCTTCTTGCTGTTTCTTTTACTACTGCAAATGCCTGTGGCAAAATTTCTTTCAAAACAACTTCTAGTTGTTCATCTTTTTTCTTTGTTAAATCATCTATTTCATTATAGATTTCTTCCTTCGCATCTATATCTATACTTTCATCGTCTGCTTTTTCTTTCAAGGCATTGATTTCTGTATTAATATCTTTTACGTGAATTCTTATTTTGTCTTTAAACTCAAGCGTCTTATTTCTCAACTCGTCATTAGAAACATTTGCTAAAGCTAGAAACTCTTTATTTATAGCTTCAACAGTTGGTTGAATTGCTTTTACATCTTTTTCGTGTTTGTTTCCAAAAACTTTACCAATTACTTTTTCTAAAAAACTTGCCATTATAATATGTTATTTTCTTCTATTTTGAAATGTGTTTACAAAAGTATATTAATGTACGTGAAAACGAAACAGAAATTGCCTTTTTCTTGAATATTATAGTCAAAAGTTGTTCCAAGGGAAAAAGTGTGGCATTTTGGCAGGTGGAAGTTGAATGTTGGAAGTTCAGATTAACAACATTTAATTTGATAGTGTGAAATTTTATTTTTAGAATTGTTGAGCATTAAGATGATTTTTAAATTTAATCATCGGAATAAGCATCGGAAATATAGATTTTATTTTTTAAATTATAAATCACAAGTTATTCATTATTAATAATTTATAAAACTTTTAATCAACGGAATTACCATCGGAATTTATTAAATTTAAAAGCGTATATTTGCTTTATGAATGAAAGCATTTCTTTATATACAGATCCAAGTTCTATGGAACCTTTATTTCCGGAAGATGAGAAAAATGTGCTATCGAGTTTAGCTTTAGAATTGATAGAAAAATCTGCCAAGCTTTCTGGCACAATGAATCCAAATACAAGAAATGCTATTTCTAGTTTTTTGCGACCTATGAATTCTTATTATTCTAACTTAATAGAAGGTCATAACACCAGCCCAATAGACATTGAAAAAGCACTAAAGAAAGACTTTTCGGATAATAAAGAAAAAAGAGATTTACAAAAAGAAGCTAAAGCGCACATAAAATTACACGCAGAAATTGAAGCTGAATTAAAAACAGAGAACAACAATACTATTCCTAGCAAATCGGAATATATTAAAACAATTCACAAAAGGTTTTACAAACATTTACCTGAAACCTTTTTAAATATTAATACAGAAAATGGAGAAACAAAAACAATCATTCCTGGTAAATATAGAATAGAAGAAGTAAAAGTTGGAAATCATATTGCTCCACATTTTAAATGTTTAGATGACTTTATGAGCCGTTTTGAATACTTTTACAATCAATCTTCTAAACCAAATCATTTTAAAGTAAAAAGAATTATTTCTATTGCCGCTTCACACCACAGATTGGCTTGGGTTCATCCTTTTTTAGACGGAAATGGAAGAGTAGTAAGGCTTTTCTCTGATGCTTGTTTTTTTTATGAAAACTTGGACGCTTCTGGTTTATGGTCTATTTCTAGAGGTTTGGCAAGAAATAAAGAAACTTATTATACGCTATTAGCACACGCAGATAAAAAAAGATATAACAATTATGATGGAAGAGGAAATTTGTCTGACAAGGCACTTTTTGAGTTTTGTAAGTTCTTTTTAGAAACAGCAATAGACCAGTTAGAATATATGTACAGTATAATTGACACCGAAAATATGCTGAACAGAATAGAAGCTTTTGCCGATTTAATGATTTTAAAAAAACGCTTTAAAAAAGAAGCAAAATATATTTTGACCACAGTTTTTTTAAAAGGGAAAATGACTAAAACTGAAGCCATGCAAATTACAAATACTTCAGACAAAACCTTAAAGGCAATTACCGATAATTTAATTAAAATGGAATTATTGGAATCAAAAAAGATTGGTATTCACGTTTATTATTTTGCAAAATATCCTATAAAATATTCTCCCGTTTTATTTCCTGGTATTTATCCAAGCGATAGAGAAACAGAAATGATGATGAATATTTAATATTAGGTAAAATAAATTTGAAAATGAACTACAATAATAAAAAATTTAAAGCCATTTCTAATTCTGAAAATGGTGAGATTTCAAAAGAAATGATTTTTCATTATAAACAAGAAGGCAATATTTTAACTTGTGAATACTCTGGTGGCGAAATAGTAAAAGGACATTTAATTGGATTAGTAAATGAAATTGGAATCATAAATATGCGCTATCATCAAGTAAATAAGCTAAATGAGATAATGACTGGAATTTGTGAATCTATGCCCGAAATTATGCCCAATGGTAAAATTCGATTATTAGAAAAATGGCAATGGACTTCTGGTGATTTATCTACTGGGAATTCTGTTTTGGAGGAAGTGTAATACCATCGAAATAAAAAATGCATTTTTATTTTATTGATAAATCATTGATTTACCAATACTTAAAATATATTAAGCTCCTGAGTGTACACCAGATTTTCATTTGTTTCCGTCTTTGCGATGAGGCACGAAGAAGCAACCTTTTGTTAATTACCCAAAATGATTTCAAAACAACAGATTGCTTCAAACTCTCTGAAGTTTTCTCAATGACGTAAACATTTTGTGCAACATTTTTTTTAATAAAATAACTATCCTGTTATTTTCCACACCATTTTAAAACATTTTTAGTCGCTTTGCTTAATATTCTTTTTCTTTGCAAAAAATACAAAGCATTATGAATATTTTAGTTTTAGGTTCTGGAGGAAGAGAACACGCATTGGCTTGGAAATTGGCTCAGAGTACAAAAACAGAACAACTTTTTATAGCACCTGGAAACGCTGGAACTCAAAATGTAGGAACTAATGTAGATTTAGATATTTTAGATTTTCAGTCTATCGCAGATTTTGCATTAAAAAATGAAATTAAAATGCTTGTGGTAGGTCCTGAAGCACCACTTGTAGAAGGTGTTTATGATTTCTTTAAAGCTAAAGAAAACTTGAAAGACATTATTGTAATTGGTCCTTCAAAACTTGGTGCAGTACTAGAAGGAAGCAAAACTTTCGCTAAGGAATTTATGTTTAAACACAATATTCCTACTGGTGCTTATGAAGAATATACACAAAAAAACCTTCAAGAAGGATTAGATTTTATAAATAACAATAAAGCACCTTTTGTTTTAAAAGCAGATGGTTTGGCTGGTGGAAAGGGAGTAGTAATTTCTTTCAATCAAGAAGATGCAAAAAAGGAACTTACAGAAATGATTAGTGAATCTAAGTTCGGAACGGCAAGTACTAAAGTAATTATAGAAGAATTTTTAGACGGAATAGAATTTTCTGTTTTTGTACTTTCTGATGGTACAAACTATGTGGTTTTACCTACAGCAAAAGATTATAAAAGAGTAGGAGAAGGCGACAAAGGTTTAAATACGGGTGGAATGGGTGCAGTTTCTCCAGTGCCATTTGTAAGCGAAGCTTTAATGAAAGAAGTGGACGAAACTATTATAAAACCAACGGTAAACGGACTTAAAAAAGATGAAATTACTTACGAAGGTTTTATTTATATCGGTTTAATTTTAGTAGATGGAAAACCAAAAGTTATAGAATACAACTGCAGAATGGGCGACCCAGAAACGCAGGTGGTAATTCCACTTTTGGAAAATGATTTGGTAGAGCTATTTCAGCATACAGGAAATGGAACGCTAGACCAAGCAAAAATTCAAAAGAAAGATAAAACTGCTGTAACTGTAGTAGTAGCAGCAAACGGATACCCCGAAAGTTATCCAAAAGGCGTTGCTATAAATAATTTAGAAACCAACGAAGACAGCATCGTTTTTCACGCTGGAACAAAAATGCAAGACGGTCAATTAGTTTCTTCTGGTGGAAGAGTTTTAGCCGTAACTTCTTTTGGAAATAATATAAAGGAAACGGCTCAAAAATCTTTTGACCTAGCTGAGAAAATGGATTTTGAAGCGAAGTATTTTAGAAAGGATATTGGGTATGAGTTTTATTAGTGCTTTCTTTCGCTTTTGACTGTTTGATTTAGGATTTTTTGGACACGGATTTAACGGGTTTGAACGAATTGTGTAGTTTACCGTCATAACGAATTACGCTTTTTCTGAGTGATGAAGTAATCTGTTCAGGATTTACCGTCATTACGAAAACTCCAAAGAGTTTGAAGTAATCTGTTGGTTTGGAATACCATTTCGGTAATTGACAAAAGATTGCTTCTTCGTGCCTCATCGCAATTACGGGTACTAATGAAAAAAGGAGCTTGAAACACGAATTCTCATCACTTACCGTCATTACGAAAACTCCCAAGAGTTTGAAGTAATCTGTTGGTTTGGAACACCATTTCGGTAATTGACAAAAGATTGCTTCTTCGTGCCTCATCGCAATGACGGGTACTAATGAAAAAAGGAGCTTGAAACACGAATTCTCATCACTTACCGTCATTACGAAAACTCCCAAGAGTTT